>JANMVA010000531.1:0-8005 GCA_031392195.1 Saprospiraceae bacterium
CACCATCCTCATCATCACCATCCTCATCATCACCATCCTCATCGTCCTCATCATCGGAATCATTTCTGATACCGAGATCATTCAGGTCTGATTCGCTTAAAACTTCATTTTGACTGCAGCTAAAGAATAACATGGAGCAAAAGAATAACAGAAGGAATAAAATAGACTTCCATTTCATGGCTAATTGAATTTAAGGTTAAAAAAAGAGAGGGATGGAGAGGTGAGCGATCCTAAGATAAGCGATTTTTACATATGAATCCAAACTTTTAACTTATTCTTCAAAACGGGCGTTTTCGAAAAGATGTCAGCTACTATTTGGTATTGGGCCGATATGGAATAGCGAAGAGAAGAATTGATTTTCTTCATATTCCTAAAGCTTCGGAATGAATTTACTTCAATTCATGAAAGGAATTACTAGGTCAGACGGTATTCTGTTAATGAGGAAAATAGAGCTGAATTTATAATTAAAATTACTGAATCGAGGAACCAACGCAGTTTAATTTCTTTGTTCACTGTACACCGTTCACTGTACACCGTTCACTGTACACTCTTCAACGATACTGCTCCCTGCTCCCCTGCTTTTACCTAAACCTGTCAGGGAAATGAGCTACGATCCCTTCAGAAAGTATATCAGACAACTTCAGCACCTGGTCATGCGCAATATCATAGGCTCTGATATCCGAATCATAATCTTTCTTTACCCGGGCACCGGCCATTTCGGTCATCAGGCGCATATGTTCATGGAGCATCATCTTGAGTTCGCCAAATCCGTAATTTGGATTTTCATCGCTGAGGATGATAGCAATTGCATCCGCATTGGCGAACCATTTCCGGTTACTCGAATTCAGCAGTTTTGTGTTTTTTTCGTTGACTGCTTTAATGGCATCAGCTGTGATCGAAACATTGTCCTTTAACAAACCAACAATGATGGTTGTAGCCGAATCACCATAATAAGATTCGATCAGATTGCCAAAATGATCCTGGTGATCAAGCAGGTGTTGCACCACCTGACTTCCGCCAGGCAGATCATCCACAACGCAGTAAATCTCATTCCGTGTCCAGGTGATCTGATCTTCCCACAACTTCCGCATATCGACGCGGAGGTCTACAGCCTTTTTGGAAAGCACCGGGACTGGTGAAGAGACCATCATAGCCGCAAGTTCAGGCTCGGTGTTGTTTATTTCAACACGGGGCTCAGAAGAGCAACCGGCCATCAGGAACGCTATTCCCAGGCAGAAAAGTAATTCCTTCGTTTTCATAGTAATCTTTTGGAGGAGCTATTAGAAATAACTTAACAAGCTTTTTTGGCTATTGTTGAAATTGAAGAAAAATGGGAGCTAAGTAGATTGAGACTTTGGAAAAATCAGCTTGTCAGGTGTATTTCTGAAGAACATCTTCGAGCATCTGTGCACTGACGACACCTGATTGACGCCACTTGATCTGTCCGTTCTGAAACAGGATCAGTGTAGGCACACCCTGGATCTGGTAAGCATTTGAAGCATGAGGATTTTTATCCACATCTACCTTCAAGAATGAAATTTTCTCTCCGAATTTCTTGTGAACCGATTTGAGGATCGGTTCCATCATTTTGCATGGCCCGCACCACACAGCATGAAAATCAACCAGTGTAGGTTTTGAAGAATTAATTCTGTCTGCGAAATTTCCCATTGAATCGGGTTAACAATGAATATGAGTAACACCCAAACAGTAAAGCAGTTGTTTAATCATGGCCAATATTTGTTCAGGTGGAAGCTGAAATTTTCTCCAGCTTTCTTATGGCGCGATGACAAAGGATCAACGGGATTAAACCAAGCAATCCCAGTGAGCAATCCACTAGTCGCCAATACATGGGAACATGTCGTATGTGACCGGCAATCAAAGCCAGCGGAAAAACGAAGATGCAAGCTATCATCGCCCATTCGATAACCCAGATGTTTTTGACCGGATCTTTTAAGGGCCCAATGAGCAAAAGCGCAATGATCAGATGTGCCCACGCAAGCCAATCCGTACCATAAGCTAGGAAAGGATATGTTGCATTTGTATCCTTGACGGCTTCATATACCTGGATAAACCACCCGTTGAGAAAGGATGGAATTAGATTTGGATGATCCGTAAAAAACTTCAGTTCAGACTCGATTGGAAAAGTAGTGATCCCACTGGCCAGGATGGCAACAATGAAAAAAATGATGTAAAAACGAATCCTGCGTTTCAGCTTATTTCCCATGCTGCATCTAATTTACAGGGTGATCAAAGTTGATTATTCCGTCTTCAACAATATGCTGTCCATCGAATGGACACGCTTCATCGTGTAATGGAGCGTATCAGCGATGCCGGACAAAAGTGCGGTCCAGGTGGAATCACTTTGATAGGTCCAAACGATTTCATTCGTCGCACGATTATGCGGCACCATCGCTATTTCTTTATCGTCTATGCTGATGACGATATAATTCTTTTGAGATCCAAGGTAGTAGGCACTGTCTTGCCACATCAGATATGATGTTTCCTGATCGGCAGAATCTGTACCAACGTGAATGTAGGATGTGATCGCAATCGACGAATCACTTTCCATCTTGTACGTTTCATAAAATGGTTTTCCCTGGTATTCACCCACCCAGTTTCCTTCTATCCATTTTAATCGGGATAATTCTCCTTTTTGAACCCGAACCTGTGATTCTACTTCTGTCTCAGCTTTTTTTGGCTGGCATGAGAAAAGAAAAATGATCATGGAGAAAAGGGGAAAGTATTTCATGTTTTACATAGTTGTCGAATAAAGGTACTGCAGAATAACCTTTGCTAAGAGTTTTCATATAACCGGAGCCGGTTTCGAAGCTGGTTCAATTCGTTATGTAACTCATTGACCCGATCCAGTAAATGCGTAATGGTATCAATCCCTTCCATATTGATCTCCAGGTCGTAATGCAGATGAATCAAGCGCTCCAGGTCACTGAGCCGTTTCTTTTCGATAAATCGATGTTCATCTCTCGTCATCATTTCCAGGAGGCCATACTCACTTAAGGTATCTATAAATGAAGGCTCAATACTATAGTGAGTGCAGAGTATTTGGATTTCTACCAACTGATCATTTTCCATCTTTTCTCAGTTTGCTTAATTCTGTGAGTAATTCTTTTTCCTTCACCGAAAGGTTAGTCGGGATTTGTAATTTATACGTGACATAAAGATCACCAAACTGTCCTTCATTTTTATAAACCGGAAAGCCTTTGCCTTTTAACTTGACTTTCGTTTCATTTTGTGTTCCGGCCTCCACTTTTATTTTGACGATCCCGTCAAATGATTCAACATTGACTTCACCTCCAAGCACAGCTGTATAAAAATCGAGGGGCACATCGCGGTAGAGATCTTGCTTCTCCCGCTTAAATACCGGATGTGGTTTGATCTGAAAGGTGATAAACAGATCCCCATTTGGTCCTCCATTTACACCGGGACCTCCATGACCAGTTATCCTGATCGTCTGCCCGTTTTCAACTCCTGCCGGAATTGTTATCCTGATTTTTTTACCATTGACCGTTAATGTTTGCTTTTCAGTTGTAAATGCATCCTTTAATTCAAGTTGCAATTCTGCATTGTAATCCTGTCCTCTAAACCTTGTCTGCCCGCGTTGACGATTTCCAAAGGATTCACCACCAAACATGGTTTCAAAAAACTCGGAGAAATCCTGACCGCCTTCAAAGCTTTTTGACCTGAACGTACCACCGTCTTCTCCGCTACTTTGATATTGAGCCCGCTGTTGTCTTGCTTTTTCAAATTCTTCTGCATGCATCCAGTCTTTACCATACTTGTCATATTTGGCACGCTTCACTGGATCACTCAGGACTTCGTTGGCTTCATTGATCTGCTGAAATTTTTCTTTTGCCGTCTTATCATTGGGATTGACATCCGGGTGATGCTTGCGCGCCAGCTTGCGGAATGCCTTCTTGATATCATCCTCAGTGGCATTCTTATTTAACCCCAGTACTTTATAATAATCGATAAATTCCATTGAGCTATTTAGGTTGATTTATTTTTCATTCAATTCGGAATATAAATATCGAAGGTGGCGCCTTTTCCAATTTCCCCGGTGGCCGAAATGAATCCATGATGATTTTCCACGATCTTTTTGCAAATAGCTAGCCCTATTCCTGTCCCGGGATATTCATTTTTTCCATGCAGGCGCTGAAATAATCCAAATATCTGCTCACTAAATTCAGGTGCAAAACCTATCCCATTGTCAGAGACGCGTACATGGCAGTATTCTTTTTCAGGATGTAAAGATTTATGACTGAAATCTTTTCCTTTTCCAGGCTTACTTTCGACGACGATGCGGATAACCTGGCCGTCTTTAGAAAATTTAATCGAGTTGCTGATGAGGTTATTGAGCAATTGACGGAATTGGAAGCGAATGATCCTACAGGAGGAGAGACCGTTCGTCTCAATGATCACTTTTTTCTGAGAGATCTCATCCTTCAGCTCGTCTTTAACTTCTTCCAGAACTTCATTCAGGTCCGCTGTTTCAAAATTTCTGGCAAGATTTCCAGTGCGTGAGTACATGAGCAGATCTTCAATTAATTGCTGCATGCGTTGGGCTGCATTTTTCATCCGGGTGAAATAATCCCTGCTGCCCTCCGACAGCAGATCTTCATCCGTATCGATGATCCGTTTCGAAAACATCTGGATTTTGCGAAGTGGTTCCTGTAAGTCATGGCTCGCTACATACGCAAATGAAGACAGCTCCTGGTTGGTTTTCATCAGGTCCAGGTTCTTTTGCTCCAGGTCTTGAGTTACATTGACCAGCTCGGTGATATCACGAGTAATCGTCAGTACCCCGATGATTTCATTTTGTGTATTTAGCAAGGGTGTCATAAAGCTTTCACCCCATCCGTCCTTTTGAGTAAAGCGATATCTGGGAAAATGAAGTGATTTGCCTTCTTCAAGCACTTCACCCAAACGTGCCTTCCAACCGGCACTTTCAAAAGTGGGTAACAGTTCAAGCATTGACTTCCCAAAAACTTGTTCTTTCGTTAAACCCGAATGCTCTTCACTTTTCTTATTCCATGCAGTGATGCGGAAATCTTTATCATACGCCAGGATCATATATGGACTGCTTTCAATCAATAATTCAGCGAAAACCTTCTGCTCTCTGATCTCCTGTTCCTGTGTTTCTAATTGGGCTGTCCTGCTTTTCACTCTTTCTTCGAGTATCACACCGGTATTACGTAAATCTTCTTCCGATTTTCGTCGCTGGATAACCGATACATTCATGGCCAGCTTCGTCAATACCATGATGCAAATAAAACTCTGAAGTGAGATCAACGCTTCATTTAAAGGCAGCTGTCCAAATGGCCCTTTATGATGGATGGTTCCGAGGGTGGCCATCGTAGAGCAGATCACAATGGCGGTAATCGTCACACGCTGATCAAACCTCAATGCCGCCCATGCAAATATTGGGATGATCCAGTAGGGATAATTGAAGGTTGAATAGTGGAAAAACCAATTGTTAAATACCGTTCCTGTTATGAGGATGAGAGCAAAGAATAATAATGTTACCTCTATGTCTTTAAATAAAAAATCCTGTTGAAGCAGAGGTTGCCTGAGATGAGAGACCCAGATGACAATAAATGTGGTCAATAGTACAATTCCCGAAAAATCACCTAGCCACCAGGTAATAAAAACAGTTGATACCTGTGAGAGTGGAATGATGCCGGCAAAATAAACTGAAAAAGAGCCAATCGTACTACTGACGATGCACATTAGCCCAGCAGTCAGGGCGAAATGGAATATCTGGCTTGTCCTGTTAAAAAACCGGTCAATGGAAAAGTCAGGAATAAATTTCCGCAGCAAATAATTTCCAGCCATTGCTTCCAGCATGTTGCCTAATCCAATGAACATACTTAAAACAATCGCAATGGGATAATCAACCGTTTGATTTGTAATGAAAATGAACAGGTTGGCAGCAAATGCACCGAACAGGATTCCGGGTGCAATCCGATAACCCCATAATAAAATGATCGCGAAGGCGAATCCGGATGGAGGCCAAACCGGAGTGGCATTTGAGTTTTGAAATTGAAGTGTGAGACTCAAGGTCGCCAGGCCAAAATAGATCAGGGCCGTACATACGATTTGCAGGAAATAACGTAGCCAGATATTGGATTGAAAAAGATTTGCCATGAACGCTCCCTTGATCTCCGGCTTTAAAATTCAGTCAGCATGTAAGAAAATTAATGCTTCATTTCTTCGTAAAATACCTCGCCAGTGGCATGCAATCCGTTTTCAGCATTGGATGTCCTTCGAATTTCAAGGTCGATATATCTTTAAACACCATCCGTCCATCCTTTTCAATGGATTCGCCATATCCTTCGATCATTTGGTCCCCTTTTCGAAGGAAAGCAACTTCTCTTTCAGATTCGGTGCCTTCTGCCATGTATTTATAATCACCAACCAGCGTATCACCTCGCATCTGACCAAATAAATTACCTCCGCTTTTATCTTTCTCAAAAAACCGGTAATGTAAATGACCAACGGCTGAGTTGTTCTCAATCACAATTTGCATCAGGATGCTGTCATTACCGGAAATCCAAGTATAACAATCCCCGGAAGGTGTCGGAGGTGTAGCCACAGTATCCGCTGGAGTGTCCGTGACTTCCACAGACACATTCTTTCCCTTGCAGGCAAATAAAGCCCACATGAGAAGTATTGCTGTCAAGGCACCAAATATATTTTTCATATAGTCAGGATTGAGGTATTATTCATCAAAGCTCGGCTCTATAGAAAAGGCCACAGAAGCGATCTTCCATCCGGTATCTGTTTTGAACATCGTAAATACATCCACACCACAATGGGAAAATTCTTCATTCACCCAGAAATTATAGGGCGTCCATACCATCGCAATGCGCTTGTGAATCTTAATATCCAGGTTGCTTCCGGTCATCCGTTCTTTGAGAATTCGGCCTGGCTTGAAAGTAAAGCCAACGGGATTTTGCGTTCCCGTTTCCACCAGGGTTTTGGTTGAATCCTGAAATTCGCGTACATAATGGTTGAAAGCATATTCGATAAACAGGCTTTGAAATAAAGCAGTATCCTGTGTTTCAAGTGCTTTGAAAAAATCATGCACAACTGCCAACACCTTTTCTTTCTCCTTCTCCGGCTGAGAAAAGGCATTTGAACTCAATAAAAGGAAGGAAAAAACAAAAAAGAAAATCTTCATGACTGATACGTTACCGGATGACTTTAAAGGACGGCTAAAGATAGTAACTCGGAGATAACGTAAAGGTTGTAATCACCATGCCGGTTTTTGGCAGGCTAACTCAATCCAATTCTAACTCTTTCAGCGTTTTCTTCGGCAGTTTATCCTTTACTAATTGGTAAGATTGTCTTACAAAATGATCCCATTCTTTCACAGAAAGTTTGTTGAGATCTTCGACAAGCACCCATTTATACCTGGCGACATAGGGAGCCGGCGACAATCCAGGTCTGGATGACATTTCATCAAACTCATCATCACGGACTTTAAAGGAAACAGAAGTAGGAGTCTGCAATCCGGCTACGCAAAACATTTTACCCCCAACAGAAAAGCAGAGATCATTACCCCATTTAATATCTTCTGTTACAGCAGGGAGACTTTTACAAAGCTTTTGGAGAAGTTCAATGTTCATGTTTATAAAGTAAGTAAATATTCAACTAACTTAATGGATGTCACATGGTGCTTTTCGAGCGGATAGATGCTAGATGGTGGTCATCGTGCTCTGCCGTAAAGTATGCCACATCAACCGGCCTCATCAAAACCTTCAATCGGGGATGAATTGATTTGTATATCAGTGTTTCATCATCCAATGCAAGAAACCGGGCGATAAATTTTTTTCGCTTTGCTTCGAATGCAGAGATCAAATCCTCCACAGAACGATCATTATGGCCGGCATTTTCTGTTTGCAGATTGGTCATGTCGGCAGCACGCAACATATCCTTGCGGGTAAGAAAATCATCCAGCCGTCCTTCGTGCAGATCTTCCAGGTCC
>JANMVA010000106.1:0-10454 GCA_031392195.1 Saprospiraceae bacterium
CGGCAGTGGGTATTGATCCGGAGGAATGTGTGATCGAGCCGAGCTACTTCAGCCCGCAGTATGGTATCAAAGGACGACTCGATCTGTATTACAATCATGAATCAGAGCAAAGTGCTTCTATCATTGAATTGAAAAGCAGCAAGCCTTTCAAGCCGAATAGTTATGGGCTCAGTAATTCTCATTACCACCAGACCTTGCTGTATGAACTGATCATTAAATCTGTACATGGCCCAAAGCATCACCGTGCTAATTATATACTGTATTCATCAAGTGCTGAAGATCCCCTTCGGTATGCCGTATCTGTCGAATCATTGCAGAAGGAAGCAATTCACAATCGAAATGAACTGGTGTTGCTTCAATTCAGAATGATGAATCTCGATTTGGATGGAAGCCGGGATATCATGCATGAGATCAAAGCAGAACGTTACCCTCAACTGACAGGATACATCAGAACGAATATTCAGAATTGGGAGAAAGTGTACTCATCACTTTCACCGGGCGAAAAAAGTTATTTCAAATCCTTCACGGCATTTATTACACGAGAACATATGCTTGCAAGGATCGGACACGAGGTCGGTGATGGCACTTCCGGACTTGCCGGTCTATGGCTAGATAAAGTTCAGACCAAAGAAGAGCGATATCAAATCCTTCGTGGATTGGAATTGACATCTATAGATCAATCAGGGCATCAGACATTACTCTCTTTTGAAAGAGGTGGTCTGACAAATCCCATGGCCAATTTCCGGGCAGGAGATATCGCCATCATGTATCCTTTTGATGAAAGCGGAGCTACCGATCCCACCAGGTTTCAATTATATCGGGCTAATGTCATCAGTGTTAGTGCTGTTGAAGTTGTGATCAAATTGCGTAACAACCAGGCGCATATCAACCAGATCGAAGCTATCCGGAAATGGAATCTCGAACATGATCTGCTGGATAGCAGCTTCAGGTCGTTGTATCAGTCTTTGTGGTGGTTTATGTCATCTGATATCGTAAAGCGACAATTGATCTTTGGATTGAGAAAACCTGGAATTACTCTTTCAAATGATTCAGGTTCAGCTCCGGACGGCTTGACGGAGCATCAACTTCAGTTATATGATGAAGGTCTTCGTGCTGAATCCTTATATCTATTGTGGGGTCCTCCGGGAACCGGCAAGACAAGCCGGATGCTAAAGAGTTGGGTGTGGCATTATTTCTTTCACACCACATCGAGAATATCTTTGATTGCTTACACCAACAAAGCAGTAGATGAAATTTGTGAAGCATTGGAAAGTCTCGGAAAAGATGTGACTAACCATTACGTCCGTATCGGATCGAGAGCGGGGACAGGAAAGAAATTCAGACATCGCTTATTGGATACTGTGATCGAGCCGATGGAGAAGAGAAGTGAGATAAAGCAATTCCTTTATGATACAAGGATTTTCGTTTCGACCGTAGCTTCGCTTCAGGGTAAAAATGAAATTTTCAAACTCATCGACTTTGATGTAGCAATTGTGGATGAAGCTTCACAGATCCTGGAACCGACGATGGTTGGTTTACTGACACGGTTTCGAAAAACCATCCTGATCGGCGATCATATGCAATTGCCGGCAGTATCAGCACAGGGACAACATTTAAGTAAAATAAAACGTGATCCGGAATGGGCAAAAAAAATAGGCCTATCGGATATGGGGATGTCTTATTTCGAGCGCATCTACAGGTTGTATCAATCGAAAGGCTGGCATGATGTCATCGGCATCCTGAGTGAACAAGGCAGAATGCATGAAGAAATCCAGGAGTATGCTAATATTCATGTATACGCTGGTCAGTTAAAGTGTTTAAACCATGTTAATCAGACCACCTCCTTAGATGAAACAATAGGTGAATCTGGCAATCCTTTGTTCCGCGAAAGGTTGCTTTATGTACCTACGGCCACAACACTTCCTGAATTTTATATGAAGACCAACAAAGATGAGACTGAGCGAATCATTGAAATTATTTCTTCGTGGCAGAATCTGTTGAAGCAAAAAAATCTCGCATGGACCATCGGTGTCATCACTCCTTTCAGAGCACAAATTGCATCTATTCTCCACCAGGCACACATCTCAGGTACAAACATGGATAATGTGACTGTAGACACTGTAGAAAGATACCAGGGTGGAGCCCGCGATATTATTATCATGTCGGCTGCGGTCAACAATCCATCAACACTTTCCAGGATTGTGTCATTGAATGCAGAGGGAGTCGATCGAAAACTAAATGTGGCCGTTACGAGAGCCAGGCAACAATTTATTTTAGTGGGAAATGAAGAATTGTTAATGAAACAACCAGCTTACCACGCACTGATCATGATGGCTGGGAGGTATGAAATGAAAGCGAGTGTTAAACCAAATCCTTACCAAACAGCAACATGATCATCTGTTGCCGGATCTCCGGACCCATGTGAAACACCTTTTTCATCTCTGTAGATTGCCTTCATATAACCTAGCACCTCGACTTCTCTCAAATGGTGACCCATGGATTGAAGTTGCTGAATCAATTCCGGAGAGAATGCATCTTTTTCATACATAATCTCATCAGGAAGGTATTGATGATGATATCGTGGCTCCTGTGCTGCCTGATCTATTTCCATTCCGAAGGAAAGCTTATTGAGTAGCACCTGCAGAACGCTGGTGGTGATGGTCGGACCACCATTGGTACCAATGACCATGTATAACTCTCCATAGGACTCAACGATAGTTGGTGTCATCGAGCTGATCATCCTTTTTCCCGGCATGATCGCATTTGCTTCTGAGCCCGACAATCCGTAGGCATTTGGCACACCGGGCTTAGCCGTGAAATCATCCATTTCATTATTGAGAAAGTAACCTCCTCCCTGCACCCAGATCTTTGATCCATAATTTTCATTAAGTGTTGTTGTGACCGATGCCGCATTTCCCTCTTTGTCGACAATTGAAATATGGGTTGTTTCAAAACTCTCTTTAGCCAGTTTTTGCAAGGTTGTATCAGGCAATTCACTAACAGAAGCTTTTTCGGGATTAAAATCACTGAAAAGATTTTCCAGGTAAGTATCATCCCGAATGCTATCGAGCGGAACATTATAAAATTCCATATCACCGAGATGCTTGATCCGTTCTGCAAAAGCTCTTCTTTCTGATTCGACGATGAGATGAACATTCTGAACGTCACGATAACCTAAAGAATCTTTCAGGCGATTTTCGATCATCCTGATGATTTGTCCGAGCACGATTCCTCCGCTCGAGGGAAGTCCCATCGTATGAATTTCATATCCTTTCCATTGAATGGTGTAAGGTTTTCGCCAGATAGCTACATAAGCATCGAGATCTTCCTGCGTAATGATGCCGTTATTTTTCTTCATGGCATCGAGGAATGGCATAGAGTATTGCTGTCCATAAAAACCATCCTTGCCATAATCTGCAATTAACTGTAGTGTTTGAGCAAGGTCTTTCTGAATCAGCACATCACCTTCCTTCCATTCATCTTCTGAAATGAATGGCATGGTTGGTGGATTAAACTTCAGAAAAAACTCCCTGTTGGTATTCAATCTTTCTGCTTCCAGAGCTGTGATCTTAAATCCTTCCTTTGCAAGGCGGATGGCAGGTTCTACCAGTGCAGACCATGGTTGAAGTTTCCCCACTTTTTTATGTGTCTCCACAAGGCCTGCCACAGTACCAGGTACTCCGATGGCGAGAATCCCTTCTCTGCTGAGATTAGGTATGAGCTGACCCAGGCTGTCGAGGAACATATCCTTGTGTGCTTTGTAGGAAGCTTTTTCCCTGTAATCGAGCGTGAGCACTTTACCATTCATATCCCGATGAACTAAAAAGCCTCCGCCACCAATATTTCCGGCCCGGGGATAAACAACTGCAAGGGCCAGTTGTACGGCAATAGCTGCATCGGCAGCATTACCGCCTTTCTTTAAAATTTCGAGTCCAATTTCACTTGCTAAAGGATGAGAACTCACGACAATCCCCTTATTTGATTTTGCCGATTTATCAAGTTTATATAGTGTCCCTTTATCTTCCTGCTTGCATGATTGGGCAATGAAAGCGATGCAGATAATAAGGAGAATAGATCTCAATCGGGAGTTTTTCATATCAGGTTTTGTAAAAGAAAAAGTTTTTATTATTTCGAAAGCGCATTATTCAATTTGTACACTGGCTAATCCTTCTGAGAAATCACGCATATCGATTGTCCCACGCGGGGGATAGAAAGCAAGCTGTTGGTTTTTGTCCAGAAAAGCAATTCCGTCTTTAAACGCAGCCCTTGCTAATCCTTCGCGATAATCCCAGGCCAGTCCAAAACCTTCTTCAGTCAGTTTTTTGCCTTTGGTATCCAAATATCCCCATGTTTCATTTTTAGAGAATGCCGCCAGTCCATCAGAAAATTTATTGATCTGACTATACGTAATGTTTGAAAGTGGGATCCCTTTGTTATTCATCAGAACATATCCATGCTGTGTTTTTCCAGCCCATATTTTGTCACCAAGACAGAGTATGTTGGAATAGGAAGGGAACATTTCACTTTTATTATCAATGATGACGAGATACATTTTATCCCCACGCTGAAATGAAATGACCTCACCATCGCTATCGATCATTTTGACCTGGGGCATATTCAATAATTCCTTTCCTGTCAGATCATAGGCTGAAGCAGAATTGTCTTTCCTGGTAAGTATAACATGGCCATCATCTGAAATTTTAACCTGATCATATTTTGTATTCAGGATTTGCTTGCCCGACAGATCGATGACACCTTGTTTGTCTTCAAAGTCAACTACACAAAGTCCGTTTTCAAAATTAAACCCGCGACTGTATACTGCCTGGATGACCAAAGAACCGGTCGTATCAATATACCCGTACGCATTACCCACTTTTACTTTTGCGCGACCTTCAGAGAAGTTATCTGCGGCTTCCCAATCCGGGGAAGAAAGGGCAATCCCGTTTTTATTTATGTAATGGCCAGGCTGATCGAATGACTCAACCCGCGCAAAGCCTTCATGGAAAGCCCATGCAGATTTGAAAACAGGTTGAATGACCACATTTCCTCCCCGGTCAATGAAACCCCAGCGACCATCTTTGTTGACTGCCGCCAAACCTTCTACGAACGGACCTACGTCATCATACACAGCATCGATGACGAGGTTTCCTGCAGTGTCGACAAAACCCCATTTGGCATCCGGAGACTCATAATCAGCCATATAGGCTTGTTCTGTTTCGCTGTAGGTCGAATCATCCCGCTTACATGATGTGTGAGCAAACAAAAAAACCAATAGAAGTAGAAACAAAACCGGTCTAAGAAGAGGGCAAGTGTGTACCATAAAAGGAAATGTCAGCGTTACTAATGGATTCAAGCTCCAAAATACATATCAGCATGCTTTCAGCACTGTTTCTGATTTCTTCATGGTTTATGTCCTTGCAGCAGGAATGGACATGGAGCATCCATCCCGAAGCCGGTTTCAAAGTATTATCTCCAATCAGTCTTATCCACAAAACGCAGCAATTTCCGGGCGAATTTCAGGAGATCGAATATCATCAGTATAATGGCGGATCAGTGACAGATTCTATCTTGCCGATGGCTTTTGTAATTGATCATTACAAGGTACCTTTGCCGGCAGACTCTACCGACCACCTTTATTTTACTGAATTTTTCCAGGCCACGATTGATCAATTGATGGGATCAGTCGATGGAACATTGGTCTATATGGACCAGTTGAGCCATTCTGATCGGGAAGTTTGTGTTTGGAAGGCTACTTATCTCAATGGAAAAGGGGTCATTCGGGGAAACCTGATCATCACCGGAGATAAATATTATGGCCTCCAGGTATTTGGGCTGGCTAAACATAAACCCAATGAAGTAATGACAAAATTTATTGAATCATTCAGAATCTTACAGGATTCAAAATCCTGATCAAAATTTTTTAAGAGGCCGTTATAACCACAAGATGAAATGAAAACTCTACTTCTCTTTCCCATCAGTCTTTTTTTCTTACTGGATGTTTTGCAGGCCAATGTGATTGATGACTGGGTGTTGGAACTCGACAGAGAAGGTGTGAGAGTGTACACTCAACTTGATGCATCATCGCCGTACAAACAAATCAAAGTAACGACGACCATCAATGCAACTGCGGAACAGGTCATGGATATTCTGATGGCCTTCAGTCAATATAAAAACTGGATGAATCATGTCACAGAGAGTTATCTGATCAATCAATCAGACCCTATGACATATTACGTCTTCACACTCGAAGATGCCGTGTGGCCCATGCAAAACCGATACCAGGTCTCAAGGCTGGATGTAGAACAATCTGTTGCAGAATCTACCATCCATTTCCGGTCTGTTCCGGATTATATCGAAAAGAGAACGGATGCCATTCAAATCAAGAAATATGAAGGCTATTGGGCGGTGCGTGACCGGCCAAATCATCAGTGCAGTCTGGAGTATGTCCTGATCCAACACCCCGGAGGTCATGTACCACCCTGGTTGGCTAATTTCCATGCCACAGACAATCCTTTTCAAAGTGTAGCCAAACTCAAACAGTTGGCAGAGATTGATAGCATACGACCATAATTGTGTAATCGATCCTCGTAATTCTATTAAGTAAAGTTTCTCTCCCTTTAGTTGACAATCATTTTACTCCTGATCGTCACCTTTTTTTCACATTTCGTCGTTTTGATGGTAACATTTTAACATCTCGATACATTATATAGTACGTACTTATGAAAAGACTTTTTGCCATGATACAATCGCACATGTACACGAATAAGCCCCAAACGAATCTTTACGCTGATAACTCAGGCACCTCAGCATCCGTATATGTTCTAAATCAGGGTAATTGGGTCGGTGTCCTTGAAACACAGGACAAATGGTTCAGAGTCTTGTGCATTCAGGGTGAAGGCTGGATTCGGGCGGAAGATGTAGAGGAAAGATCTCCTTTCAATTTACATGTGCAATGGACCCCCGGTCACCCTATCCAATATGTGAGTGCAGCCTGACAGAGGTATTAAGGTTACCTATTTCAATTCTTCAACATCACCAATTTTCAATTCCTTTCGCATCGGCTCATCCGCCGGATGATGATGATTCCAAAAATCAGATTGCACTGTTGAAGCCAATGTTGCAGTAGTCGTTTCATTGTTTCCATCCATTTCTTTCCAACTCAATATCTGGTAAGGAAATTCTTTCTGAAAATAAATTTCAAGAGTTCGTTTCAATTCAGGATATTCAATCTTGTAGGTGTAATTGGTTTGAAGAGACATTAACGATGTCAGAGCCTCATAGACTTTATTCTTGTGTTGGGAGAGGCGAATATAAAATGCGGATGGCACCATGTTCACTTTTCCGACCGGTAATGTATTGGGATGTAGCCGGATTTTTGTCCAGATCTCATCCTCTAACATCGTGCTGACTAATGAATAGTCATTATCACCATCGTCTTCTAAATAAGACATTTCCCTGTATTCATATCGATTACCTCTGTAATTCGCCTGCATAAATGTTTGTCCGGACCAATCCTGGCTGCTTGCTACCAATTTCAGACTGTGAGGATATTCTTTCTCCTTGACGGGTGTGAACACAGAGCTCATCATCGAGTATTTGTATATACCGGTGACAAATTCTTTCATCGTATTGAGCTTCATCACCTGGACTGCATCCGAGATATGCCGCGTTGGATCATCCAGCCTGACTTGCTTTGATTTGCTGAAGTCTTCAGTGACAAAGACCATGATAACCTCACCGTCATGTGTCTCGCCATAGTGTGACTGGCTAAGATTATATTTTGAAATTTCACCCTTACCCTGGTACCAGTAATCACTAAATACTTTTTCATCGATTGCAGGAATGCCGGACTGTTTTTCTTTACATCCAAAAAGTATGATCAGCATGCAGAAAAGTAGGAGCGGCTTAATTGACATCAACATGATGAATAGAGTTGAAAAGGAAAAACAGCTGATCAATTCGACTTTGTTATTTTGATCGCAATGCTCGCCTGATGACCAGTTTTAATCCTGCCCAAAAATCAGAAACTGCGCACACTTTGATGTCGGCAAGTCCGAGTGGCAAACAAGTATCCCTGATCAGGTCTTTAGTGATTTCAGTTTATTTCATACCCTGTGCTTTCCATTCCTCATAACCTCCTCTCAACACGTAGACTTCCTTGAAATCATTGAAATTCATAAAAGCTGCTCCCATCCTGGCATTCGTCCCATTCTTGTCGTAGAGAAAGTATTTTTTGTCTTTATCGAGCTCCAGGAGTTGATATTTGAACTTCGGATCGAAAAAATTGATGTTACGGGCTTCAGTGATGTGACTTTGTTCAAATTCAGCAGGAAAGCGCATGTCGATGATCACAGACCCTCCTTTCTTTGAGTCTTTATCAAAATCAACCGGATCTAAATAGGCCACTTTGGAGATGTCCAGTCCATCAGGAGCAGGGACAATTGTAGTATTGGTATCTACCTGGGTCGTTTCATCTTGCTTATTCATTTCAGGATTATTCTTGCACGAAATGATGAATAAAACTGAAAAGAGGCACATGCAGAGCAGTGAGGGGGCAAATAAAGATTTCATATAAAAACTATTTATTATTTATCAAGGCCCGAAATTATTATTTTTCTGCCACATGAATTTTCAACACCCGGATCTTAAACGATTTCTGATCGATTCCATTCCCAGCCGCTTTAGTCATTTGAGCCCTGATGAATTTGAATCCTTCATGGCCCACCTTTTTGAAATGGACGGATATGAGGTCGAACATGTCCCTAAAAAAGGTGATCAGGCTGCTAGCCTGCTTGCAAAGAAGGAAGGCTCTACGCTGGCTATCAGGATATTGCGTTATCCCGCCGACCACCTTGCAGGGGAGGATGAAATCCAGAGAGCACTTGCCGCCAAGACATTTTATGAAGCAGACCAGGCCTGGGTCATTACGACTTCCGGTTTTTCAAAAGAAGCTATCAAATCCGCAGAAGCTGAAGATGTGGAGTGGTGGGATTGGGATGCACTCTACCAGGCATTGAGTGAATTGTTTTTTGACGGGAAAAGCCACCTCGAGTATATCCCTTCTGTTCCGGCTGCGATCGGATTTGAAGAAAGAACACCTGATCTTAAATTAAAAGTCAAGTGGAAGCCGGAAGAGGGCATTAGTTCTGAATGGTACAACCTGGATCTGATCATTTCAAACCCAACGAACCGGAACATTTACATTCATCTCGATCTTCCTGCCCTGATTGATACTAAAAAGAACCAGATCACCGCAGAGAAGTGGGCAGATGGTGAGTTCATTGCCGGCATCGTGTATGAGGGAGCATCGATTCGAACAAACGCTTTGTTCAAAGCCTCCCGCATTGGTGAAAGGCCATCAGGTGGCAGGGTTATGCTGACGTGTCATGAAAGGACGGATCCACCATCCACCTATCATCTCGCTGCCAAACTTAAAGGCGAGGCCTGCTATTTCGTTACGTACTGTTACTCGAGACAGAGTCGTCAATACGCATTAATGATCCGCTACAGGGATGAAATTTTGCAACGGCTTCGGCAGAATCGGACGCAACTTCTTCCGTGCCTCGCTCGAGCGCGACGCGGACTTCGAGATCGTGGCCGCGAACGACCTGGGTGACGCGCAGACCATGGCGCACCTGCTCAAGTACGACTCGAACCTGGGCCCGCTCGCCGGCGACGTCGAACTCGCCGACGGGGTCATCCGCGCGGCCGGCAAGGAGATCAAGCTGCTCTCCGAGCGCGAGCCCGGCAACCTTGCCTGGGGAGACCTCGGCGTGGACGTCGTCCTCGAGTCGACCGGCTTCTTCACCAAGCGCGAAGGCGCCCAGAAGCACCTCGATGCCGGCGCCAAGAAGGTCGTGATCTCGGCTCCCGCGACCGATCCCGACCTGACGGTCGTGCTCGGCGTCAACGACGACTCTTACGACGCCGACACCCACCACATCGTCTCGAACTCGTCCTGCACGACCAACTGCGTCGCGCCGCTCGCGAAGGTGCTGCACGACGCGTTCACGGTCGAGCAGGGCTTCATGACGACGATCCACGCCTACACGAACGACCAGAACATCCTCGATCTCCCACATGAGGACATCCGCCGCGCCCGCGCCGCCGCGATCAATCTGATCCCCACCTCGACCGGAGCCGCCCGCGCGATCGGGGTCGTCCTCCCGGAGCTGAAGGGGAAGATCGACGGGATGTCGATGCGCGCGCCGGTGCCCACTGGCTCGGTCACCGATCTCGTCTGCCGCGTCGGCCGCGAGACGACCGTCGACGAGGTCAAGGACGCTTTCCGTGCCGCAGCGTCGTCCGGCCCGCTCGCGCCGTACTTGCAGTACATGGAGGACCCGATCGTCTCCACCGACATCCAGCGTTCGCCCTACTCGTGCGTCTTCGACGTCGAGCTGACGATGGTGAACGGCCCGCTGGTCAAGGTGTTCGGCTGGTACGACAACGAG
>JANMVA010000127.1:0-8389 GCA_031392195.1 Saprospiraceae bacterium
GCAGTGTTTTTATTTCCTGTATTCGAAGCAGGATTGGTTGATCCTCGTAATGATTCATATCCAACAGCGACATTTTTATTCTCATATACTCCACCGGTATTTCTAGCATAATACATCGCTTTATATCCTATCGCTGTTGAATTATTTCCGAATACGTTAGAAAAAAGGGCTTCAAAGCCAAGGGCCGTGTTTGAAGAGCCAAGTGTATGAAAAAGGGCATCTTTACCAATCGCTGTGTTTGAAGATCCGACACCATTTGACCAAAGTGCACCATCTCCCATCCCGGTATTATATGAGCCAGAGATGTTACTTCTGACCGCAGAAGTTCCAAAAGCGGTATTTGAGTTTCCCGATTGATTATAATACAATGAGTTTACGCCGGTAGCGGTGTTGAAATCTCCGGATGTGTTTTGACGCAGTGCATCTACGCCAAAGGCCGAATTATAGAATCCTTCTTCATTAGAGAGAAGAGCATTTCCCCCGCATGCTGTATTAGAGTATCCGCTTGTGTTTGCTGCGAGAGCATATAACCCGATCGCACTATTCCCTATACCCGAAGTGTTTTGCCAAAGTGATTGATATCCGACGGCAGTATTATGCACCCCCGTATTCGAAGAAGGATCAGCAGAGCCTTTTAAGGATTCATACCCAATAGCGACATTGGTATTCACAAACGGGATACTCGTACTATTGGCATATTGCATGGCACCAAATCCAATAGCAGTTCCCTGACTTCCGGATACATTGGCAACAAGAGTGTTTGATCCGACAGCAGTGTTGAAATTTCCAACTGTATTACTCTTCAGTGCATCTTCTCCGAGAGCGGAATTAAATTGTCCTTCTGTATTTGCAGACAGAGTACTGACCCCTACAGCCGTATTCGATTTGCCTGTCGTGTTGTAGTGCAGTGCATACGTTCCGTTTGCTGTATTGAATTCACCCGTGGTGTTATTATATAATGCATTAGATCCAATGGCCGTGTTGAAAACTCCTTCAGTATTATTATAAAGGGCAAATCCCCCGGTCGCGGTGTTATTACTTCCCAAGACATTGTTATAGAGTGCCTTAAAACCAACTGCGGTGTTGGTTTTTCCACTTGTATTGGCATACAAGGCATTTACGCCATTAGCTGTATTTGAGTGTCCTGCAGTATTATTCACTAAAGTTTCATAACCCGTTGCTGTATTATCATTTCCTGTGTTTGCTGTAGCATCCTGAGAACCTCTCAGGGCATAATATCCAACTGCGACATTACGGTTGATGAACGGTTCGGATGTATAATTGGAGTATTCCATCGCTCCCTGTCCGATCGCAGTTGCATTGCTACCTGCTTCATTCCAAAAAAGAGCATCCTTCCCCATCGCCGTATTGCTGTTTCCTGTAGTATTGTATGTCAGAGAATTCATTCCATTCGCGGAATTGAAAGATCCTGTCTGATTATCATACAGGCTATTGACGCCAACAGCAGTATTTGAAGATCCGTCAATGTTGGAACCCAGTGAGCCTACACCGCTGGCTGTATTACTTGAGCCTATTGTATTTAAAAGTAAAGATGATTGTCCTACCGCTGTGTTGTAAACACCAATCATATTTTCTGATAAGGCATATTCACCTATTGCCGTATTGTTGTAACCGATTGTTAATGCTTTCAATGCATTTCCACCTACACCAGTATTACTGTAACCTGCAGTAACGTCCTCTCCTGATTTATATCCCCAGAATGTATTATTCAGTGCGAGGTCAATTTTCCCTGACTGCATATTATTGGTTTTGAATAATAGAGATTGGTTGTTAATTGTACCCATGAAATCATTTACTCCGGCAGAATTACCGGAAACGGACCAACCACTATCCGAAGACAAAAGATTTATCCAGCCAGTTGCATCATGATACCAGAATGATTCTGTAGTGGTATCAAACACTAGCAACCCCATTGCAGGAGAAGCTATTCCCGTGCGTTGTGCACTGGATACCCGTGGGATGAGCATTCCTTTATCAGTTGACTTCACATCCAGGATGGCACTGGCATGTGGAGCTGAATTATCATTATTGATGCTGACCGCCTGAGAGCGTACATCCATGACCAAAAAAAGAAAGAAAATGGATAGGATGATTTGATGACTGAGAGCATTTTTCATAGCCCTGACATTGAGTAAAATCATAACTCAAAAATGGCCAGGAAAAAGCGGGGTGTCAATTACACAATCGGGTGAGAGTAACTAAGCAACGGGGCAACGCTCTGTTCCGCCATACATTGGGCCTTCTGTCCTATAATACCGCATCCAGGCTTCGTTCGAATCATAGTTCCGTTGACTCCAAAAGAATTCGCTGTTCCCAATGGAATCAAAGACACCACCAATATTTGAACGCTAACCGCCTGGAAGATCTTTGAAACCACTTGAGTTGACTGAAGCAGTATAAGGGGGAGAATTACTACTACTGAACGAAAATAGTTTTTGAAATTATTTGTCCTTTTGCAACAGTCACCCACACCTGGTAGATGCCAACTGGTAAAATCGAAATATCGATTTCAACAGGCTTCCTTGGAAAAAATTCCACTTCCACATTTTGTAGAATGCCGCCATTCATATTGACCAGGGAAACATTATATGAACCCGCTGGAATTCTTGTAAGAGAAAGATATAATTTGTCGGTTGCAGGGTTTGGAAAAACATTAATACGATCCGATTGGAAATCCGATTTTATTTCTGAGGCCAGCAAGGATAATATTGCATCGTCTGAGGCCCGGATCCGGATGGGTGACTGGACCTGATTTTCTCTAGCATCTTCTGACAGATTAGCGAAGTTCATTTCGGTATCACAATCTGCTGTTTCTCCACAAGCACCCAATTGATCACCGTGTGCGAGATGAACTGCTACGGCAGGATATGGGACACATTTCGTATTATTCTTGTGACAGAGTTCAATCTTGTTAGTGCCTTCACAGATGACATTAATGACTTCAACTTCTGTCCACACTACATTTGTATTACAGGCAGCATCCGTAACCACACAGGTAACCGTGAAACATGCAGGGCTCGTAGCACATACAGTAGATAAATTAGGTGCATCTCCGGTGTCTTCATCATGAGACCATACATATGAATATGGTGGTGTGCCCGACACTGCCTGAGCCATAATGGTTGTGCATGAAAGTGGCGCATAACCATAATATATCGGATCCGGAATTTCAATACTTAATGCAGGACCCGTACCGGGAGGACCATCAAAGTTTGAAATAGCAGCATGTGCTTCGCCACAAAAATTGTCACGGCTGAATATATAAAATGAAAATACATCATCCACTTCCACAGGAACGGATACAAATCCTGATTGATCATTGACTCCGCCTGTATTGGTTCCATCCACCGTAAGCTGGACCGGAATGCCATTCAGCAGATATCCAAACGGATCCCAATATGGACCATGGCAATCACTGGTCTGGTAATCCCAGTGAAATGAGATGGTTCCGCAAGAGATCAACGAAATCTCATAAACAGTAATACTTGGATCGCCCTGATTACAGCCTGCTTCCGCCCCAGTGATGGTAATGCTACCGGGTGCAGTTTCAGTCTGGAGGAATCCATTATCACAAGAAGGCACATGAATCTCTGACCAGAAGGCAGGAGCAAAAGGACCGGCAAACTGGGCGTGCAAAGTAAAAATGTCCAGCAAGAGGAGCGATACGATTGTGGCTTTCATTTTATTTGATTTTAGCTTCAAAGTTCAATGACTGTATGCACTTATACAATTACACAATCGGGTAATGCGGGAGCCGGGGGAGAGGCTAGGAGGAATTTATGATTTACTCATTATTCAAGGCTCACAATCTTATGCTGCAACGCCTTCGCCACTGCCTCTGTCCCACAATTGACATGCAGCTTGTGATAGATATTCTGGAGATGCTTCTTCACTGTGTCGATGCTGATAAAGGATTTATCGGCAATCATCTTGTAAGAATTTCCTCTGACTAACCATTCAAGGATCTCCACCTCCCGCGGTGTGAGATTGAATGCATCCTTTTCCTTTTTGGCATTGCGGAAATATTGAAAAACTTTCTGCGCCACAAACGGACTCATGGGTGCGCCACCCGCGGCCAATTCCTGCAATGCCTTGATGAGATTGAGCGGCGATGTATTCTTAAGTAAATAACCGTCAGCACCATTGCAAATGCATTCAAAGATCCGGTTGTCATCATCAAATACGGTATACATGACAACTTTCACATCCGGAAATCTCGACTTGATATGTCGCACACCTTCGATGCCAGTCATCTCCGGCATGTCGATGTCCAAGATCACCAGGTCAGGTGCCAATGATTCCATCTGATCGACTACGGCTGTACAATTGGAAAATGCACCGGTCACCTGAAAACCACTGTCCACACTCAACAGTAATTCCAACGACTCCCGCAACCGGACATTATCTTCATAGATGACAAGCGATGTGACCATGAGGGTAAATTTAGATTTTTATATTCCCCGCTCCTATTACACAATCAGGTAATAACCGCTTTAATGTACAATCATGTCCAACAGAATGCTGGTGCCCTTTCCGGGCGATGATTTGATCTGCAGATGCGATTTCCATTTGGCAGCACGTTGTTTCATGTTTTGCATTCCATTTCCGGCCTGGACACTATGTTCATCAAACCCTTTCCCATTGTCACTGATCTCCAGGCTGATGATTTTGTGATCAACTGATACCCGGACTTTACCTTCTGTAGCACCTGCATATTTCACAAGATTATTGACACCCTCTTTAAAGATGAGATAAAAATCGCGACGTTGATCCATCGGCATCGAAATCTTATCCGATTGCTCCGGAAAAATTAATTCGGCTTTGATGTTTTTCCCTTCAAGCATATCTGCCGCATATCGTTTCATGCGCACAAATAAATTGTCCATGTCATCGTATTTGGGACTGATATTCCATACGATATCGGATAATGCTTCACTGATCCGCTGTATCTCATCACCGGCCTTGGTGATATAGGACGTTGCCGTTTCTTTATTGGAAATGTTTCGTTGCGTCAGCACAGTCAGGATGTGGATATTACTCAACGAGGCTCCAATATCATCATGCAGATTGGTGGAGATCGTATTCCGCATCGTTTGTAGTTTTTTCAACTGCCCGATACGGTACCTATAGATGACGTAACTCAGCCCAATGATTCCCAGGCTGATAATGGCAAAAAACCACCATCGTTGCCAAAAGGGCGGACTGATGGTAACCGGCAGATTGATCTCATTGCTTTTGATCTCATCACCATTGACAGCATATATCTGAAGGGTGTATTTTCCGGGCTTCATACCTGAAAGAAGAATGATAGCCTCATTGTTTTCAATCCATTCATCTTTCGCGTTGATCCCTTCGATGCGATAAAAATATTTGGTGCGGCTTGAGTGCAACCAATCCATGGCTGCAAACTCAATCCGGACCTCTTTTGATGCATATGAAATTTCAACCGAAGGAAAATAATCCGGCAATAAATCCTGGCGGTATGGTTGGCCATCTATCATAATCGAGGTCAGGTGCAATACAAGCTTATAATTTTTTAATGCCGCTTCTTCGGCAATATCGATCCAGGAAACACCGCGTTCGATATTGAAAAAAAGCTTTCCATCTTTTGTCGTCATGATGGGTCGATCGATATAATCTCTTTTAATACCATCTTCCCTGTTAAACAATTGCCAGATCCCTGCTTTCGATTTCGGATTGAATAGTGCAAGACCTGCTGAAGTCCCAACCCAAATCCTACCCGCGGAATCTGTTGCCATGTAATTGATTTGCATACCGGGCAGGCCATCATCCAGGTTGTACGATGAAATAACCTGATGGTTTCGATGATTGACCACTTGCACGCCATCACTTTCAAATCCAAGCCATGGATTTCCTGCATGATCTACAGTCATTGACTTGATAATCAGATTTGCTATTCCCGTGCGGTTCTTATCATCAGGCACGAGATGGGTTAATTTGTTTTCTCCGCGAGTGCCATGGAACAACCCTTTATCAGTAGCGATCCATGCATCATCGTGATGTCCGGCTACCAATGTGATGTCATTCCAATAGCCTATGTCTGGGTCAGGCAGATTGTATCCCTCCAAAAGGTTGGTTTTTATATCAAAATAAAAAAGTTGATTGCTTGTAGCCAACCAGAGATTTCCATTGATGTCACTTTCAATACGCCTGATTTTATCCGCAATTGGTTCGAGGGCTTTGATTCCATGACTGCTTGTGAATGTGTTATTCTCCTCATTTAATTTAAGCAATTGCGAAAAATCATTAATGGCCCATACGCGCCTTTTTCCATCAATGGCGATATCCATACATTGAAACTTAATTTTCTTCTCAGCATTGAAATATTGAATGCTGATCATGGCTTTATCTAAAAAAACAATATTGCCGGTGTTGATGGTGGCGACCCAATAACCGTTTCTATGATGATCATAGACTACGTCTTCAACAACAAATTCAACATTCCCGGAAAAAAACAGTGTTTTGCCAAACCGATCGAAAGAAGGATGTTGCTGGTAGATATAATAGTTTCCACCTACAAATAAGCCCCCATCAGGAGTAAAGCTGATATGCTGGATGTCAATCTCAGAAGAACCACCTGGCAGCATCTCATTTGTCAGCAGAGGTCGAATCGTTTGCGTTTTGATATTAAATGACAATAGACCCAAATTGCGCGAAGCCATGTAAAGCGTGCTGTCATCTTTGTTATAAATATCAAGTACCTGGTAATGACTTGAATGGGGAGGATCAGCCAATGAATATGGAAATATTTCAAATTGCTTTGTCCCTTTATGAAATCTCATCAGTCCATTATACCATGTACCCAGGTAAATATGATCACTGTTATCTGACTCAACAGCTAAAAATGACAGTATATGTTCCTTTGATTCCGGATTCATCGTATGAAATCGCTCAAAGGAATTTTGTTTTTGATCAAATCGATAAAGGCCATCAAAAGCAGAAATCCACATGATGTTATTATCCGAATGATCCATCACGAAGTCCGTCAGGTGATTGGATTCCCTGTGAGAGCCGTCATGCGGTTTTTGCGGATCCGGAATAAAAAATTCAAAACTATCCTGCTCGGGCAAATAATGAGCGAGGCCGCGACCGGCTGTTGCTACCCAAAGACCAGTTTCATTAATAAGGAGTTGATTAATACCATATCCTGGTGTCTGATCATCTGACAACCGTGAATAACGTTGGATGTCACCGGTCTTCAAATTATACTTTGTCAATCCCTGGTAAAATCCCGCCATCCAGAGATTCTGTTGATCATCTTCTGCCAGGTCTACGATGATATTATCAGCCAGGGAATTCGTGTCCGCATATGCTGAGAAAAAAACCTTGTACCGCTTTCCATCAAACCTGACAAGTCCCGAGCTGCTTCCTATCCACAAATAACCATCGCTACTTTGTAAAACAGAATAATACAGCGAGGCGGGCAGTCCCTGATTATTGCCATAGGCCATGAAATCTCCGATCCGATGCTGACCATTTCCCGGCAGAGCGAAAAGCAGAAAGCATACTGACAGGATAATTTTCAAATGACAGAATTAACTTACTTATGATGAAACAAGCCCCGCGCCTGCATCAGGTCCGATAGCTTCCAAATGTATCAATTCAAACAGGAAGTTTGGATAATCAGTGGCAGTCTTCAATAGTTATCGACAATAACCGCGCACTTCGCTTACGTTGATTTGCGTTTTAGTGTCCTCAGGGGGCATAGGGATATCCCTCTGGATTTTCAGTTCCAATTGGAAAAAGGACTATCTTTTAGATCCGATTTGGCGTTATATGAGGACAATGGGTAAATTCTACTTTTTGCTGGTTTTGGTCATGGTCTGTCCTTTGGTATTATTGGGGCAGAGCGTGACCACGGAGTTTGGGAAAAACCGGATCCAGTTTCACGACGATTTTGACCAGTGGAATATGTACGAGACTGAAAACTTCGTCACCTACTGGTATGGTAAAGGACGTGAAATCGCGCATACTGTCGTCCAGATGGCAGAGCTGGATAATCCTTCCATTCAGAATGTCCTCGAGCACAAGATGAATGACAAGATCGAGCTGATCGTCTATCTCGATCTGACAGACATGAAGCAAAGCAATCTGGGCATCGAAGAGCAGTTCGTCAGCCAGGGGGGCATCACCAAAGTGGTCGAGAATAAAGTCTTCCTCTATTTCAATGGCAATCACATCGACCTGCGCAAATCCCTCCGGGAAGGAATCGCCTCCGTTTACATCAATTCTATGCTTCATGGAAATAACCTCCAGGAAGTCGTTCAAAATGCTGTTTTGCTCAACCTACCGGATTGGTTCCAGGAAGGTCTTGTATCCTACATGGGTGAAGAATGGAATCCGGAAA
>JANMVA010000145.1:0-8798 GCA_031392195.1 Saprospiraceae bacterium
AAGACTTCTTTACAATATCCGTTTACAATCATATTGATCGCATCCTCTTCACTCAGTCCTCTTTGTTTGCAATAGAATAACTGGTCTTCACCAATTTTAGAAGTCGTCGCTTCGTGTTCTACCCGTGCTCCGGGATTGTCAACTTCGAGATAGGGGAAGGTATGTGCACCACATTTGTCACCCATCAAAAGTGAATCACATTGTGAAAAATTCTGAGCTCCATCGGCGCGCTTTCCGATTTTCACTAAACCCCGATAGGAGTTATTGCTATATCCGGCCGAAATGCCTTTTGAAATGATAGTACTCTTTGTGTTTTTTCCGATGTGAATCATCTTGGTTCCCGTATCTGCCTGCTGACGATTGTTAGTGACAGCTACAGAATAGAATTCGCCAATCGATTCATCTCCTTTGAGAATGCAGCTGGGATATTTCCATGTGATAGAGGATCCGGTTTCAACCTGGGTCCAGGATATTTTGGACCGGAATCCTTCACATATTCCACGCTTTGTGACGAAGTTGAAAATGCCGCCTTTTCCTTCTTTGTCGCCGGGATACCAGTTTTGTACAGTAGAATATTTGATCGAAGCTTCATCGTGAGCAATGAGTTCCACTACCGCAGCGTGAAGTTGGTTTTCATCCCGCATAGGTGCTGTGCAGCCTTCGAGATAACTCACATATGAACCTTTGTCGGCAATGATAAGAGTGCGTTCGAATTGACCTGTGTTGGCTGCATTGATCCTGAAATACGTAGAAAGCTCCATCGGGCATTTTACCCCGGGAGGAATGTAACAGAATGAACCGTCACTGAATACCGCAGAATTGAGCGTCGCAAAGAAATTATCTGTGTAAGGAACGACGGTACCCAGGTATTTTTTCACCAATTCAGGATGTTCTTTCACTGCCTCGCTAAACGAAGAGAAAATGATACCCAGTTGAGATAATTCTTTTTTGAAAGTAGTGGTCACCGATACACTATCGACCACTGCATCAACTGCGACACCCGCAAGGACTTTTCTTTCTTCAAGTGGTACTCCCAGTTTGTCAAACATTGCCAGCAATTCGGGATCCGCTTCATCCAGGGAATTGAGCTTTTTCTTAGGTGCTGCGAAATAGATAATTTCCTGGTAATCGATCGGAGGGTAGTGGACGTTTGCCCATCCCGGTTCTTTCATGGTCAACCAATGATGATATGCTTTGAGTCGCCATTCGAGAAGCCATTCCGGTTCTTCTTTGCGAAGGCTGATGGCACGGACAGTCTCTTCCGATAATCCTTTTGGAAAAGTGTCCATGTCAAGCGGAGTAGACCATCCATACTTATACTCAGTTTGGGTGTGAACCTCCAATGTCTGCATGCTTTCACTCATAGCCTGAAATTGCGGGTGCAAAGTTCGTCATTCTTATACAAAAAAGTATATGTTATACTATACAAAATTGTAATAGTATGAGTTCAGGAGAAATGCTTCACTTTCGATAGTGCCGTAGGAGGGCAATTAATCACGACGACTTTGCCTAACAAGGTGTATGGCTATTTGTAAAATGCTTATAATCAACTATATACAAGGTTTTGATAAAGCAATTTAATAGAAATATTAGCTCCATAGTATTAATATGTCCGTTATTCTTAATAAGTAATTTTATTATTTTAAACCAACTACACATTAAATTATTATATATATTTACCTCAACAACCATGAGCATCTCCAATATCACGCGAAGATTTCTGACCTGCCTTGACAAGCTTGTGGAGGAAGGGAAATGCAAGTCGAGGCGTCATTTTGCTCTCACGGTTGGGTACCACCCCCAGGGGATCTCAGAAATGATTGGCGAACGCCGGGATGTTCCCATGGAGATCATTGAAAAAGCAGTTTCACTCTATAGCATTAACCCCAGGTTCTTGTTTAGCGGCAAAGGAGCTCATTTCATTGAAGAATCTGCCACTGATAGTTTCAATGTGAAAAATCTCATGATCGTTTGTGACCAGAAAGGGGATGAACGTATCGTTCACGTACCCTATCCTGCTCAGGCTGGGTATGGGAAGCTCCTCGATGATCCAGTTTATATCCAGGATCTTCCAACCTACCAGTTGCCGGATCCCCAGTTTAAATCCGGCTCGTACAGGTCTTTTGAGATCTATGGTTCCAGCATGCAACCCACCTTCAGGTCGAATGACATTGTCATAGCCGCCTTTATTGAGCCTCGGTACTGGGAACAGGCCATTAAATCGAATCAACTCTATATCATCGTCACCCATGAAGAGGTCGTCATCAAGCGTGTGATCAATCATGTCAAATCGGAAAAGGTCATAGAATGCGTTTCAGACAATCCGGAATTTGATCCCTATACCATTCCTGTTCAAAACATTATTGAGGTCTGGAAGGTGAGAATGAAGCTCACTACTTATCTGGAGGCGCCATCACATGATGATCAGCATTCCCGTATTTCAGATCAGTTGGATGCTCAGCAAAAGATGCTGGAAAACCTGCAGACTCAAATTTCCAGGCAATCTATCAAGGCCTGATCATCAGACAAAAGGCTATTGATCAAAAGGTGAAAGGGTAAATCTTTAGCAAGGTTGTATTTTTGTCCTAATGAAAATCAAAGGCAAAGTTGTATATCTCTCCTTCGAGGGAGGCGCATATGGGATCATCGATGATTCTGGTCGCAAATATCTACCCCTCAACATGCCCAACCAATTGAAAAAAGACGGTGCTGAGGTCGTGTGTAAAGTGCGACCAAGTGATGCAGAAACTATGATGATGTGGGGAGAACCCGTCATCATCGAATCTTTTGAAACATTGCAGTGAATTATTAAATAAGTCGATACGACCTATTCTCATGAGAGTCATTTTTCTATTTGCTTTAGTATTATTTATTTTTCCTCTTTCCGGTCAATTACCCAACGGATTTGTGCGCGAACTGATCGCAACGGATCTCAATCCGACCTCATTAGCCCAGTCAAAAGACGGTCGAATATTTATCATTGAAAAGCACGGAGTGATCAGGGTAGTGCGTGATCACCAGGTCCTGGATGAACCCTTCCTTATCATTGAAGTTGATGACAGCAATGAAAAGGGGCTTGGTCACATGGTGTTGCATCCGGACTTTCATAACAATGGTTACGTCTATGTTTATTTTTCAGTTCCTGACAAGCGCTTCAACCGTATCAGCCGATGGACTGCCAATGGCGATAAAGTAATTCCAGGCAGTGAAAAAATAATCCTTGACATGGATGAGATCGGCGCTGATATACACAATGGAGGCGCAATGGTTTTCGGACATGATGGATACCTGTACATTTCTTCAGGAGATGGATCCCAGAGTTGGGTTGGTGAAGATCTTGCATCTACAAATGCTAAAATCCTTCGAATCACCGATGAAGGTGAACCTGTTCCTGACAATCCTTTTTTCAATTTGAATCTCGGCCGTGCAAATCTCGTGTATGCAACAGGTTTGAGAAACCCATTTACCATGACTATTCATCCTGGGAATGGAAAGATCTATGCAAATGATGTGGGGCAATCAACGTGGGAAGAAATCAATCGCATTGAGAAAGGAGCCTTTTATGGATGGCCGCGTATTGAAGGAAAAAAGAATGGGCAAGATTTGCCTTCAGAATACCTGGATCCTGTGTATCAGTATCATCACTCAAATAAATATTGTGCAGTTGTAGGTTCTACATTTTACTTGCCGGAAGTACAGCAGTTTCCACAAGAATACAGCGGCAGATATTTCTACAGCGATTACTGTACAGGGCACATCCGGATGTTGAATGCAGAAACGGGAGAGGATCTCGGCATTTTCATGACTGATGGCGACAGGGTAGTAGATCTCCTGGTGAATAATGAAGGAAGCCTGTATTATCTCGAGAGGAGAGGTTTAGGCGATGCTTCTCATGAAGATAATGGCAGCACAACCAACGGGAATCTCTGGAAAATTTCTTACACAGGGGCAGGAACACCTTTTATATCTGTTCAACCGAAATCTGTTCTTGTGGTCGATGGTGAAGATGCTACATTCAATGTATCAGCTACCGGTGCATTTCCTTTGACTTACAGATGGTTTGTGGATGATGTGGAAATGGTAACCGAAAATGTGCCATCCTTTACATTGATAAATGTTTCGACAGCATTGGATTCTTCGGTTATCCGTGTTGAAATATCAAATGATTTTGGTTTGGTTTCTTCTGAAACAGCAATACTTCGGGTTACATCCAACAATCGACCCATTCCGAATATTCTTTTACCTATAGAGGGTGACACGTATGTAGCCGGAAACACACTTCATTTTTCAGGTGCCGGATCTGATGAAGAGGATGGTGTTCTGAATAGCGATGCATTCGAATGGAAAATTGATTTTCATCACGGATCTCATTCCCATCCTTCGATGCCCTGGACAGAATCTATTCAAAGTGGCCAATGGATCATTCCTTCTATTGGTGAGACGGCCTCAGATGTTTTTTACCGGATCTATCTGAGAATGACGGATAGCTATGGCCTTGTCAAAACCGTACATCGCGATGTATTTCCTCAACTGGGATCATTGGAAGTCAGAACATCTCCACCCGGATTGATCATGCATATTGATGGATCACCTGTTGAAACACCGCATGTAGTGGAAGGAGTCAAAGGTGTATCACGATATATTAGCCCTCCTTACACACAAATTAAAGGTGACAGTATTTATTTTTTTGAGCAATGGCAGGATGGTTCCAAAGTGCGGATCAAGGATGTCCAAACCGGTGATCAAAACCAGGAATTTGTTTGCCAGTTTGAAGGATTCAGGAGAGGTTATGGTGTTGGACTGACTGCATCTTATTATGAGAACATCGGGTTCATGGGCCCACCACTGGTGAATGGCATAGATTCAACAATTGATTATCAATGGTATCTACAGGCTCCACATCCAATTCTGCCAAAGGATCATTTTAGCATTAAATGGAAAGGTTATATACAAGCGTATAAAAGTGCATTGTATCGATTCATTGCGTTTGTCGATGATGGCGCACACCTTGAAATAGATGGTCAGGAAGTATTTCACGATTGGGGTCCCGGACTTAATTACGTCACCGGGTATAAATATCTCGAGGCTTCAAGATTGTATCCCATTGAATTAATGATGTACGATCTCGAATGGACATCTCAAATAAAGTTCAGATGGTCATCAGATGATTTTGTCGAAGAGATCGTACCGGCATCACAACTCTATCCTTCAGATTATTATTCCAGCAATCTGTCCTCCACCATTCTGTCCGTTAAATCTGTTACAGATAATGAGTTGCAGGTATTTTCGAAAGGCCTAAAGACTATCAGGATGGACTTCACTATCACTTCTGTGAGTGGGTTGACCTACCTATACGACGACTATATCGTGCCTGTTGGGGAAAATGTCCTCACTTTAAACATTGGTCATCTTGTCCCGGGGGCTTATTTCATGACGGGCATTGATCCGCTGACAAATGAAAAAGCCGTGGTGAAATTTGTTAAAGTAAAATGATCTGGTCTCGATAGCTAGTTTTCCATTTTAGGCAAGACCAGTTTCTTTTTTTCTTTACGGTAGACTGATGCGATAAATTTTGCAGCTAATTCATTTTCCAGGTTGAGTTGCTCCAAAAATTCGGGCATGTATTTTTCAACAAAATGTGTATCAAATTTACCGGAAGAAAAGGCCTCATGATTGATGGCAAATTTTCCAAAACCCAGCGTCGTGTCCACACCATGTATTTTATAATCCTTGATCGCTTTTGTCATCAACTGTATTGCTTCAAGCCTGGAAGGAGCATGAACGATTAGTTTTGAAATCATTGGGTCATAATGAATAGGAATATCATCACCTTCTGTATAACCATCATCGATCCTGATCCCTTTTCCCTTTGGAGGATGATATCTGTCCAGCTTACCTGTAGAAGGTAAAAATTGATTGGATGCGTTTTCTGCATACACCCTGAGTTCAATTGCATGGCCATTGATCTTGATATCCGATTGATTGCCCGGTAACGTATGTCCTTCTGCGACCCGTATCTGAAGTTCGACGAGATCAAGTCCTGTGATCATCTCTGTGACAGGGTGTTCCACTTGCAAGCGCGTATTCATCTCAAGGAAATAATGATTCCCTTGATCATCAACCAGGAATTCGACCGTCCCTGCACCCCGATATTGACATGCTTTCGCAACCATGATCGCATCGCGTCCCATAGCCTCTCTCTTGTCCGCATTTACAATGGAGGATGGAGCTTCTTCCACTATTTTCTGATGTCTGCGCTGAATGGAGCATTCCCTTTCACACAAGTGGATACAGTTGCCGTGTTGGTCGGCCATCACCTGGATTTCAATGTGGCGTGGTGCAGCAATATATTTTTCAATAAATACCGAACCATCCCCAAATGATGATAATGCTTCACTCATGGCGCGTTCGATCTGTGATTCGAGATCTTCTTTTTGATTCACAATGCGCATCCCTTTGCCACCACCGCCGGCTGCTGCTTTTATCAGGATAGGGAAACCGATTTTGGCAGCAATTTCTTTTGCTTCGTTCAAATCAGTGAGGGCGTTGTCAGATCCGGGCACCATGGGTATATCAAACTGCTTTGCTGCCTGCTTTGCTGCAAGCTTATTCCCCATCATGCGGATACTTTCAGGTGAAGGGCCGATAAAAGTCAATCCATTTTTTTCTACTTCAGCGGCAAAGCCATCATTCTCACTCAGAAATCCATAACCAGGATGGATAGCATCTGCACCGGTGTCCAATGCCGCTCGGATGATCCTCTCCTTGTTGAGATAACTTTCGCGGGATGGGGCAGGTCCAATGAAAACAGCTTCATCAGCCATTGCAACATGTACGCTTTTTCGATCCGCTTCAGAATAAACAGATACAGTCTCAATTCCAAGTGATTGACACGTGCGTATTATTCTGGCCGCTATTTCGCCTCTGTTGGCAATAAGGATCTTTTTGATGGGTCGTATCATATTCTCAATTCAATGGTAACTCTCAACAGCCGGCAAGATACATGTGAACACACTTATTTTTGCGATTTATCATTTTCAAGTACCTTAATCCCGAATCGGATTGAGATGAGTCAGCAAAATAATATTCTTTGGCAAGCGGCGCCCGCTGATCTTGAGCATTCATGGCTCAGGGAATACAGACAATGGCTGAAAGAGAATAAATCAATTGAAACCGGGGATTATGAATCCTTATGGCAATGGTCTGTGGATGATCCGGGGATTTTCTGGAAAAGTATTGCAGATTTCTTCCAGGTAAAATTTCATACACCACCAGGTGAAATCCTACAGGGTGAAATGATGCCGGATATAAGTTGGTTTGATGGTGCGACACTGAATTATGCCGAGCATATCGATCGAGGTATGACAGGCCAAACTAATGCTATTGTATTTGCATCAGAGAAAGATGAAATCCGAACTATCGCTGTAGCTGATATGTGGAAGGAAGTTGCCCGCATACAACATTATTACAGAGAACATGGAATCGAAGCCGGAGACAGGATAGTCGGATTCCTTCCAAATATTCCTGAAGCTACCTTTGCATTTCTTGCTGCGATTTCCTTAGGAGCAGTGTGGTCATGTTGTTCTCCTGATTTTGGAGTCAGTAGTGTCACAGATCGATTCATTCAGATCAAACCTTCGCTGTTAATTGCAGCAGATGGATATATGTATGGCGGGAAAAAACATAATCGTCTCAACGAAGTCCGTGATATCATGAGCAAGTTGCCCAGCTTAAAGAATACGCTGCTCATTAATTACTTGGGATTCTCAGATACATTGCAAGAGGATGGTATCACCATGTATGATCATCTGGAGGAACCATTGCATCATTTCCCTGATTTTATTCCTGTATCATTTGATCACCCTTTATGGATTTTATATTCTTCCGGAACGACCGGAGTTCCTAAAGCAATAACACACTCACATGGCGGCTGCCTGTTGGAGCATTACAAATACCTTGCATTGCAAAACGATGTCCATGCGGGAGAAAATTTTTTCTGGTATACAACTACCGGATGGATGATGTGGAATTTTCTGCATGCATCCATGTTGACAGGCGCAACGATTGTATTGTATGACGGAAGCCCCGGCTATCCGGACCTCAATCATTTGTGGAAGCTCGCTGAATCACTTGAAATCCATCATTTTGGGACAAGTGCACCTTTTTTAATTGCGTGCATGAAAGAGAAAAGTAAACCTGGTGCATCATTTGATCTGAGTAAGATCCGCAGTATTGGTTCTACCGGATCACCGCTGCCGCCTGAAGCATTCGATTGGGTCTACAATTCGATCCACCCTCGCGTTTGGTTGTGTTCGATGAGCGGAGGAAGTGATGTGTGCACAGCCTTCGTTGGAAGTGTTATCGAAAAACCGATTGTTCGCGGGGAAATACAAGGCAGAGCATTGGGTTGTAGTCTTTATGCTTTTGATTCCGATCGCAAACCGGTAACTGATGTGCTTGGTGAAATGGTCATCACGGAACCGATGCCATCTATGCCAATCTATTTTTGGAATGATGAAGGCAGGAGGAAATACAATGCCAGTTATTTTGAAGATATCCCGGGAGTGTGGAAACATGGAGACTTTGTAAAGATTACTTCCGAAGGCGGAATTATCATTTATGGCCGATCAGATGCCACACTTAACCGGCAAGGTATCCGGATCGGAACTGCAGAGATTTACAGGGCCATCAATGAAATTAAAGAGATCGCCGACAGCCTGATTGTCAATCTGGAACTTGATGGTGGACGACACTATATGCCCTTGTTTGTGAAAATGCAACCCGGAGAAAAACTCAAT
>JANMVA010000176.1:0-1946 GCA_031392195.1 Saprospiraceae bacterium
AGAACGTAGGTCAACCTACGTTCAACTGTTCACAAATCTTCGATTTGTCATAGAAACAGTTTTGTCCATTACTTTTGTTCATTTAGAAATATATTTCATCTTGTGTTTAAATAAATTTCCCCAATGAAATTAACTGCTCTATTCCTCTTTTCATTTTCTTTCTTACTATCTATCACCAGCCAAAACACTGTCACGTTATATGGCACTATATCTCATCCAAAGGATAAAGTGGTGTATGTCAAATATTACAAAGACTATATCTCCTACGACGAAGTAATAGCTGATTCCGCAAGGTTGGATAAGAAAGGCAATTACATGATGCAATTCAAGTGGGAACAACCCTATCCGGCAACATTCTATCATGGTGATGAAATCACTGAGATGTACCTCAGTCCGAATGATAGTCTTCGATTGACACTGGACACTAAAGAGTTTGACGAAACAGTGAAGTATGAAGGACGTGGGGCGTTCGTCAATAACTATATGGCCGGAAAATATTTTATTGCTCCATTGATGGATGGTGAGATATATAAGTTACCTGAAGATCGGTTCATTACGGTGACAGACTCTTTTTATAGAAAAGCGCAAAACTATTTTACATCATATTTTTCTCAACCACATGAGAGTAATCAATGGATTAAATTCTTTATCGAGGAGGAGGATTATAACCTTCAGTATGACTGGGCCACTAATCGCATGTCCTATCCTTCTCTTCATCAATATTTGAACAGACTATCAACACCAACCAAATTGTCACCAGCGTATTATGCATTCCTTGACAAGGTGAATATCTATGCTCCGGAAGCGATGCGATCTATATCCTATCAGGATTTTGTTGCTGATTATGTCGATCGTGATGTCCGGAAGATTATAGCTGCAGATACAACGCACACTTTCAGGCAGATGAAGGAGATGTTTATAGATGAATTACCCGCGACAATAGGTGAGTTTGTGCATGCAGAATGGATTTATGGATTATTCACAGAAGAGAATGAAGTGGAAGTTGGCAAGCAACAGCTTAGCCTGTTTAAAACTAAGTATCCGGGTAGTAAATACACGGAGATACTTAGCACTACATTGTCTAAATCAGAGGCGCTATCTCCCGGCAGTTTTGCACCTGATTTTACCTGTACTGATCTTCAGGGAAAACCTGTTTCATTGAGTGACTTCAGAGGTAAAGTGGTTTACCTGGATATGTGGGCTACATGGTGCGGACCTTGCAGGTTGGAGATACCACATGCGATCACATTGGAAGAAGAATTCAGAAATGATGATATAGTCTTTTTAGCTGTATCCCTGGATGATAGCGAAAAGGAATGGCGTGATTTTATTAAGAAGAAGAAAATGACCGGAGTGCATGTCATCAGTAAAGGGAATTTTAGTTCGGATGTAGCGCAATTGTATAATGTGAAAGGCATTCCGCAGTATTTCATCATTGGTCGTGACGGAAAGATCGTGGATAGCAATGCGAAGCGGCCGAGTGGGGGAGTGAAGGAGGATTTGGAGAAGTTATTGGACTAGCAAAGCGCAGCTTTGCTGACACTCAAACGTAGGTCAACCTACGCTTAACATTAAGGAAAAATATACCGGCCGCTGGCCGGTATATTTTTTAATTGATGCACTCGCATAACATTATACAAAAACTGGACAGACCGTGGCCTGTTCAGTCAATTACAAAAAAAGTAGAGACGCGATCATCTGCGTCTCTACCCAATTTATTTTTTAACAAAAAAAATAATGGATGATCAATTACCAGCTTGAAGCAGCAAATCTTACCCATGTGTTAGTGGCAACTGCTACGTAGAGAAAAGTTCCGTCGTAGGCTTGTTCACCGACTGTTCCAGGAGATGTTGAAGTTGCGGGAACAGCTACAAAAGTAATTGTACCGTCTGCACCATCCGCTCCATCAGCACCAGCTGGGCCAGTAGCACCATCTAAACCATCGT
>JANMVA010000212.1:0-2003 GCA_031392195.1 Saprospiraceae bacterium
CAATCAATTGCTCAAACAATAATAAGTATCCTTCCAGTTGCCTGGAACTAAAGAACTCCGGTTGATGTACAAATTCATCCGGAAAATTGCGGCCGATCCTGTAAGTGGCCGGAAATTCATCCGCCAGTGAAAAATGCAAAGCCAAATCCCTGTAAGTAGGATTTAATGAAGGGGCTGGTATCTTGTTATCCGGATATTTGACACTATTGATGTTTAAAAAATTAAGCTTGATGATACTTTCTTTGAAATTGGGTCGCAGCGGAAGCTCATTTTTATAAAAAATAAATTTGCTTTTGCGTTTATTCAATACCGGCTTCATTCCGGATGGCACCGTCAATTCCCACATATTGGCATTATCGATCTTTTGGCCATCTTCATCAGTCAATGAAAGCTGGACATTGCGGCAATTGATCAGGCCTTTCGTTTCAAATATGGCATTGATAATGTCTGAAAGATTGATCGTGAAATTCCGGAAGGAGTTCTCACCCATCTCTTCTTCCAGGATAAATCCATGTTTCAATAATGGCCCCTCCAGTATCTGCTCTATCGATTTACCCTTTGCCATAAGCTCATCAAAAGAATAAAAGGGAATGGTCGGCGATATATACTCTTCGATTCGATGGAAGATTTCAGCCTGCATCTGTTCGATATCTGCATTATTCTCTACATCGATATCAGCACAGATCCGGAAATCAACCGTCGGAATAGCTGCTATCTGTCGAAGAAAGTCTTCACACACATTCCTGTTTTGATTGAGCACTGTATAGATATCCGTATAAGCTGAGGAGAGTGCTTGCACCTTCTTAAACACGGTGCTGAAAAAACCAAAATCATTCTTTGTCAGTAGTAGCTTCAGATCCTTGCCGGCGATCCCGGCATCCTTTCCCAGGAATGGCTGGAAAAGCACTTCCTTCATTGTAAAGACTAATTGACCTGTACAGAAAATTTCCAGCTCATAGTACCATTCGCGTAAAACCCGGTCATCCAGCTTACCATCATTGTTGTTGTACTTATTCTTCGGTGAATTGTTGATGACAATCGTTACATCCTTGGGGTTTGCTGCATAGCATTTTGCAATCTGGCTTAACGCAAACCTGTCATTGAGCAATTCCGTCCAGTTGCCTATGTCATAATAGATATCACCAAAGAAGTCTTTTTCGTAGACGCCTTCGAATGATTCACTACTATCGATGCTTCCGAGCAGCGGTTGAGATTCAAATTCAATACTGATCGCATACAGTCCCTTTAAAAATATTCCTGCATTCGCCAGGAGATCATCTTTTTCATGCTGGGGTATGGCCAGATCCTTGATATCCTTCTCTAAAAGCAACACACCATCCTTTTTATACACGTACATCGGATCATAATCGAGCGTGATGCCTTCCTGGTGATCCAGGATAGGTGTGATCCATGCATTTTTAATCAATGGAAGATCGATCAGCAGCTTCCGAAAATCATGAATGGTCACAGCATGACAGGGCAGTATATCTTTCGGATAGTAAAATGCTTTTTCCGGCAACGTTCCTGTATTATCCACGATCAGGTCCTGCATCGGAAAATTCATCCGGAAGCCGACATCCGCCAACGCATAACACAATGCTTCCATGATCGTGATGCCCGGATCATGGATATTGTGATCCGTCCAGGTAGCTGAAGCAGTCTGTTGAATATAGCTTAAGGCCTTCTCTCTTAATAGCGAAAAGTTCTCCAGTAGGGAGGGAAGCTGATCCATGTCCGTTCTGACCAGGTTACTTTCCATATTCAAAAACAGTTATGGAATGATCGGATGCTGAAGTCAATAAATGGATCTCACTTGAAGCAATCACTTCATCGAATACTTCCACTGCATTTTTAAAAATTTTCAATGCCCTGATGTGATGTACATAGGGAAGCTCATCCATAAAATCAACGATAGCGGCTACATACATTTTTTCAGAAAGAACAGGCTGCCCTGTGGCCTCAAAAGCCCACGGTGCTAAAAACTGCTTGATGTCCTGATTGAG
>JANMVA010000088.1:0-1657 GCA_031392195.1 Saprospiraceae bacterium
GAGAAAACCTCATTTACGCAATATAATGCTTATGGAAAACTGGGATACCATTTTTCACCCAACAGGAGCATCCAGTTTTCAGCTATGTACAATGATATCCTGAATGATACACCGGCCACGTGGCTCAGCACATTGCAACCATATCATGTTGCTGCACACAGGAAAGATGATATGCAGCATCGCCGTGAGTGGAATGCAGACATTCATTACGTTGCTTATGCACACGCGGATGTAAAGTATTCGTCCCGGTTTTACTATTACGGCACAAATTCAGATTATGTATTCAATGGTGATCCGTATAATGACAGCACTAATGTGAACCAGGGCAAACAGTTTATTGATGAAGAAAAAGTATTTGTGCATCGAATTGGAAATGCAACGCAAGTTGATGTCAAAATGGGAAGCAATCATTACCTGATCAGCGGTCTTGAACTGCAAAGTGACTACATCGATGGCCGGCCGGACACCGTGTTATATGGTAAGCACAAAGCCTGGAATATCGGTGCTTACGTTCAGGATCAATGGATGGTTGGTGATAAACTCATTGTTACCGGTGGTTTGCGTTTTGATCAGTATAAAATCATTCATACTTTTTCAGAAGGAAACTTTAGCCCAAAAATTGCTGCTGTATATCAGGTCTCTCCGGCTGTGTCTTTCAGGGGATTGATTGCACAAGCTTTTCGCAACCCCTCCATTTCAGAACGGTTTACAAAATTTGAACAAGGAGCAGGGTTGTCCTTCAGGCCGAATCCATCCTTGCGTTCAGAAAAGCTTACGTTGAGTGCGGAGGTTGGAACGAAAATCAATCTGGCTCAAAATCTCAAACTGGATGTTGCCCTTTATTACAACCATTATAAAGATCTTATCTCTTACCGGCAGCGATTCATTCCCGGCGAACCATTATTGTTTGAGGTCATCAACCTGAATAAAGCGATCATGCAGGGATTTGAGATTAGCAGTGATTACATGCCCTGGCATTGGTTGCATTTACAAGCCGGCTATTCCTTTCTGGATGCCCGTGATCAATCCGATGGGCGATTTAATGATGTGCTGCCGTACAAATCAAAACATACAGGTTATGCTTCAGCTTCTGTCACCTATGACAAGTTGAATGTGTTTTTACAAGCCCGGGGTCGAAGTGATATTCATGAAGTTTTTATTTATCCCGGAAGTGAACCGGAAGGGTATGTGATTTTCAATGGTAAGATTTCTTATGGGTTGAATAAAAATTTTTCTGCATCGATAGCCATTTCGAATATTACGGATGTGTTGTATGAAGAGATTGAGAGGTACCGGCTTGAAGGTAGAAATTTTACGATAGGGGTGAGGTACTCTCTCTAGGGGTTGTAATTGCCTGGAGGCTGATTCTACTTTTTTAGCATGGAGCATGGGGCATGGAGCATGGAGTGATTGCTATTTCGCACCGCGAAATAGCCGTTATTAAAACAACCAGATGAGTTCTCAAACTTATCCTTCGAGCGGAGCTCATTAATAGGTTTCAAAAGGCGAGGTGCAAACCTCGCTATCTACTCCATGCTCCATGCCCCATGCCCCATGCTCTATGCCTTTTCTCCCTGCTCTCCCGCAACATTGCTGAAGCAATGGCGAGATCTTAGCTGCGCTACGACATGCTTCTTGCTTTTTCCTAGCTTTGAAG
>JANMVA010000243.1:0-5259 GCA_031392195.1 Saprospiraceae bacterium
TCAGTGTGGCACATCTAAAGTGTGGCACACCTTAGATGTGCCACACCTAGGTGTGCCACACTGAAATAAGCAGTTGATTATCAGGTGCGCCGGATGGTTTTCCACATCCCGTATCGGAAAGGAAACTACATCTCTCTCTTGAGCAAATCAATCGTATTGACGGGGACATCGGCAATATCAAGGATCATCAGTCCATCGAGGGCGTCATTGAAGTTGGGATCGAGGTTGAAGCCGAGGAAGCGCGCGTTCTGGCGGATGTATTGTTTCATCAGCATCGGATATTGTATATGCTCGGGACGTATCTGGTCGAGGATGTTCTCCAGTGAAGGCAGATCCATCGCTGCTCCATTATCCTGATTTGAAAGACTTATTGCCGGATCAAACGGAGTACGGGGATGAAACCATTTGGCGAAGATGGGATGTAAAAAATACCGTTTACCGAACTCCATCAGGACCTTTCGTGAAAAGTCAGAGTAAAATCTGCTGATGCTCACCGGACCAACCAGATAGCGGTATTGCGGATGTTGCTGCTGGTAAGCCAAAATTCCTTTCCACAAAAGATAGAGCGGAAGATTTTTTTTCTGGTAATCCCCAACGATAAATGATCTCCCCAACTCAAGACATTGCGGGAGATACGGATCAAATTCCGGATCAATTTTGAAAAATGACTGGATATAAAAACCATCGCGTCCATGAAGCTCTAAAATCTTATCCCCACAGCCAAAGCGGTACCCACCAACTAAGCGACCGGCATTCTCGTCCCAGATGATCAGTTGTTCGTAATAATCATCATAAGCATCAGTATCATAAGGTAAGCCGGTACCCTCTCCTACTCTTCTGAAGGTGATCTCACGCTCTCTTCCCAATTCTGATCTCAATGCAGGCCTGTCGTGTAAATCGCAAATAAAAAGTACGTATGGTCCAGTGCGCAGAATAATGTGATCAGCACTCAACGATTGAATTTCGCTCTTCAATTGATCACGGTCAGGTGGGGGCCCGATCGTATCGAGATCAATCTTATCGAATGACATCTCAGGAGCAATTAGTATAGCGTACTTCATATTGCAAAGCTGACCATGAAATCGCACATGAACCCCAAATGATATGGCAAATAATTGTAATATTTTCTTTACGCATTTTTCATATCGTAGTCTGTCAAAAGAAACCGGTCGATAAACTCACGGACACATCCTTCACCGCCTTTTCGCTGCAATACGATGTCCGCATGGCGGATCACATGATAATGCGCATCAGCAGGACAGGCAGACAATCCGATGTGCTCCATGACCTCCAGATCATTGACATCATCACCGATGTAGGCTATTTCCTCCTTTGTCAATTGGTGCTCGAGCATCCACCTTTGCAGCACTTCATACTTCGGTTCTTTACCGGAATAGACATGTTTGATTCCGAGCATTCTGGCGCGTTCCTCCAGGATCGTTTTTGAACGGCTATGACTGATGATTCCAACCAGGATGTCCTTTTCATGAAGCAGCGTGATCCCCATGCCATCCCGGATATTGAATTTCTTCGACTGGACTCCATGCGCATCGATATAGACGCCGCCATCCGTGAGTGTCCCATCTACATCGAGCACCAGCATTTTGATACGTGATGCTTTTGTCTTTAATGTGATCTCTTCCATCTATTGAAGGGCTTGCCTGATGCGCATGACTTTTTCGAGGATCGGATAAAGCAATTCGATGGATAGCATCGATGAAGCATCGCTCAATGCCGTTTTGGGATTCGGGTGTGTTTCGATAAACAATCCATCAGCACCTGTTGCAGCAGCTACTAAGGCAATCGTTTCGATGTATTCGGGATTGCCACCACTGACCCCGGAACTTTGATTTGGCACCTGAACAGAATGTGTGCAATCCATCACAACAGGTACACCATGTTTTTTCAGTCGCGGTATCACAGTTGCGTCCACTATCAGATCTTCATATCCAAAACTAAAACCACGCTCAGTGATCCACACACTACCATTACCTGTTGCCTGTACTTTCTCCACAGGATATTTCATCGCCTCAGGGCTTACAAATTGACCTTTTTTAATGTTGACTATTTTGCCTGTCAACCCGGCTGCATGTAACAAAGCAGTTTGCCTGCAAAGAAATGCAGGAATCTGCAAGACATCTACATATTCGGCAGCCATGTCGACATCCTGCGTTTCATGCACATCGGTCAGTGTGCGAATACCAAACTCCTGTCCGATCCCTTTGATGATCTCCAATGCATTTTCATCGCCAATGCCTGTGAAGCTGTCCTGTCTTGTCCGGTTCGCTTTCCGATAGCTTGCTTTGAAAACAAAATCGATACCGAGATCATCGCACATCGGTTTCACCGTTTTGGCGATGAGGTGCGGTGTAGTTTCGTTTTCCACAATACATGGTCCTGAGATCAAAAACAATTTAGTCATCTGTTCTGCTTTTTTGGCCCAGGTATCCGCTATGATGACGCAGTGCGTAATCCGCCCGGCTGAATCCGATTTTATTCATCAATGTTATGACCAATACATCACCCACCACTGTCATAACTGTTGTGCTCGTCGTCGGTGTCAATCCAAGTGGACATACTTCTTTTGGATAACCTGTGCTGAGGCAAACATCCACCATTGACCCCAATTCATTTTCTGGGTGACCTGTCAGTCCTATTGACTTTATATCCGGAAATAAACGTCGGGCCAATGGAAGCAATTCCAAAATCTCTCTTGTTTTTCCTGAATTTGAAATCAGGAATAGTATATCATTTTTCTGAAGGATACCGAGATCACCATGCTGTGCTTCTGTTGGATGCAGAAAAACAGCCGGTGTGCCTGTGGAGCTTAAAGTCGTAGCAATATTATGGCCTATCTGGCCGGCTTTACCCAAACCTGAAATGATCACCTTTCCACCGTTCTGGTGCACATATTCATAGATCAGATCAATCGCCCGGTTAAAATTTCCGTCGACTGGGATATTTCTGATCCCTTCGATCTCCAACTCGATGATTTGATTGATTTCAACAGACAGTTTATCCATGAGAAGGCAAAAATAGCTTATTCAGGATAGAACGGCCAAAGGATGAAAAAACGTGAAAATGTAGGACCAGGTATTAAATAAAAAACGACTTATCGTTTACAAAAACTGCAAACCATAAATCGTCCTGGAATCCCGGAATTCCCGTTTATCTGTGTGGGGCGCTTGTCACTGATGAGATTCTCATCATTGAAAAATCAAATCCGATCAGGCATCTTTGCTGCCGCCACGTAACAAGGCAACCAACAAGAGAATAAACACAGCGCCACCGATAATCCAAACGAGTGGGTTAGCATACCAATCGCCGCCTTTATCAACATCCACATCAATGTCAAGCCCTTTATCCTGAGCCCATGCAACGGATTGAACAATGCAAAGTGTAATCACAAGGGCCATTTTGGAATACACTGAAGAAAATTTCTGAGACAGTTTCATACTGAATGTGGTTTAATGAATGAATAATTGATTTATCAAATTGTGATAAAGACATCTCCTTTGATGAATTTATCTCCTTTTCCAAATCAGTTGATCCGGAAAAGATGTCATTTAACCTTGTTTGCTATTTAACAGGTTGTTATTAAAAATGTTTATAAGAGAACCCGGCAAATGGATGGATTTGGTAAAAGAAGTCCTATTCTGTTTGGTTATCAGCAATCCGATTAAATCTTGACGGTCTTCCATTTCCCTCTCCTGAAAATAAAAATGGCAATGACCGCTAGCATGGATTCACTGATCGCGATGCCCCAATAGACACCGACCGGACCCCAGTTTAATAATTTAGCGAAGGTGTAACAAAGCGGTATTTGCAATATCCAGAATGCAATAAAATTGATTAAAGACGGCGTGACCGTATCACCCGCGCCATTAAATGCCTGACCGATCACCATGCCATATGCATAGAAAATATAACCAAGGCAAATGATCCTCAGGCACAAAATACCGTGATGCAATACTTCCGGTTCCTTAGAAAACAAAGGAATGATCACAGGCGCAAAGAAGAAAAAGATGACAGAGATGCTGGTCAGGAATATCATATTGAGAAAAGCTGTACGCCACACCGATTTTTCAGCGCGCTCAGGTTGCAATGCTCCCAGGTTCTGACCGACCAAAGTGGAAGCTGCTGAAGCCATTCCCCATGCAGGGAGAATTGTGAAAATAATGATGCGAATACCAATCGAATATCCGGCCACTGCAGCATCACCAAATAATGCAACAATGCGAACGATAAACAACCAACTGGCTGTAGCAATGCCCATCTGAAGTACCCCGGTAGAAGAAACTTTGATGAGCCTACGTATAATATCACCTACCCACACGAGATGTCTGCGTCGTAAATGAATAAGGCTCTTTCCATTGAGAAGATGATATACCTGGTAACAAACACCAACACCCCGGCCAGTGGTTGTGGCAACAGCCGCACCGGCTACACCCATTTCCGGAAAGGGACCTATTCCAAATATGAATAGTGGATCCAGGATGATATTGATACCATTCGCAAGGATTAATGTGCGCATGGCAATCGAGGCATCACCGGCTCCGCGGAAAATAGCATTGAGCAGAAACAGAAAAAATAAAGTACTGCTGCCGGTGAGTAAGATGCGCGTATATCCAGTGCCCATCCGGATCAACTCTTCTGATCCACCCATAAACCGGAGAATGTCATCGGAAGTGAAAAAGAAAACTACAGCAATGACGGAACAAATAATGAGGCCAATGAAGATGGCCTGCATGGCTGCTATGTTAGCTCCCTCGCGATCCTTTTCACCTATCCTTCTGGCTACCATCGCCGTTGCCGCCATAGAAACTCCTAATGCAAGTGCCATGATCTGAGACATCACGACCTCAGTAAGCCCAATTGTGGCAACAGCTTCTTTTCCCAGTTTGGCAACAAAAAATACATCCACGATGGCAAACAGTCCCTCCATCACCATCTCCAGGACCATAGGCACAGATAGTAAAAAGATCGCCCGGTCGATGCTTCCTGTCGTATAGTCTTTCTCAGAACCTGTGATGGCCTGCCGGAAGAGCTGAAAGAACCGGGTAATCTTTTTCATGGGACGTCAAAAATAGGCTGATTACCTGCAGCAAACCAATCCTAATAAATATTGATTGGGATTCAAAAGTGACTGGCTTCGGACGGGTGAACGAACTAACAGTTACCTTTGTTTTCCCAAACACCTATCTGAAAACTTATGGCTATCTATATCACAGATGATTGTATCAATTGCGGCGCCTGCGA
>JANMVA010000303.1:0-1775 GCA_031392195.1 Saprospiraceae bacterium
ATGAGCAATGGTCAGTAGGTGTTGCACCAAATTATATTGCAGTTGATAATGCAGGTGATGTGTACGTGTCAGGTTCATTTGAAACTACTGTTGATTTTAATGCAGGAGCAGGCACATATACAATGACTGCCGCAACAGGAACATACACAGCATTTTTTACCAAATATGACGCCAGTGGAAACTTTACATATGCAAAACAATTTTTAGGCGCAGCAATGAAATACGGATTTAATGATAATATCCTGGTTGAGTGCCGGCTTCCCGATCGCTGAGGTGACATGCCCTACCAAATATTTTGAAGAAGCATCTTCGATCAATATTCCCCGCAGCATTCAATATGGCCTTGGTGTATTACGTGTATCCATTCTCCACCGGTTACAGAAATGGGGGCTGATCAAACATTCGCTATACAAAACCATCACACCGCAAAAAATTACGGCTGAACCTGTTCGCTTGTGATTTCGTTTGAACCTTCACAATCATGACAGCCAAGCCTGATATCCGGTCCCGTTCTCTTTCTGACATTCAGCAAACACTGATTGAGCTTGGCCAACCTGCCTACAGGGCAAAACAAGTGTATGACTGGATGTGGAAACTCGGTGCAAAGAGTTTTGATGACATGACAAATGTACCGGCCGCATTACGCAAAAGCCTTTCGGAAAAATATTCATACGCTAGCATCGAACTGGATGTCAGACAAAACAGCGCTGATGGAACGATCAAATCACGTTACAAGCTTCATGATGGACATAAGATCGAGACGGTCTTAATTCCTGTTCCGGATGACAAGCGATTTACGGCGTGTGTTTCTTCACAAGTCGGTTGCAGTCTTACCTGCAGTTTTTGTGCAACAGGCCAGATGGGTCGCTTACGCAATCTCACTGCTGCTGAAATTTATGACCAGGCTTTCGAGTCAAATAAATTATGTGAAGCCACTTACGGTTTACCGCTGACGAATATCGTCTACATGGGCATGGGTGAACCATTGTTGAATTATAGTGCTGTGATGGAAAGCGTAAAGCATATCACCAGTCCTCATGGGATGGGTTGGTCACCGAAACGAATCACGGTGAGCACTGCAGGCATTGCAAAAATGATTAAAAGGCTAGCGGATGACGATGCAAAGTTTAACCTGGCTTTATCGCTTCATGCGGCCGATGATAAAAAGCGGACGCGCATCATGCCGATCAATGAAACCAATCAGCTGGAAGCATTGATGGAAGCGATCGAATATTTTTATCAAAAAACAAAAGGACGCATCTCCTACGAATACATTGCCTTACAGGGTTACAATGATAGTCTTGAAGATGCCGATAAATTAGTGAAGCTCTGCCGGCGCCAGTTTCCCGTCCGTGTCAATGTGATTGAATATAATCCCGTTCCCGGTGTTGCTTTTGAAAAATCAGACGAAAATCAAATTGACCTGTTTGCACAAAAGCTTAGAAAGAAAGATGTGATGGTTACTGTGCGAAGGAGCAGGGGGAAAGATATCGATGCTGCGTGTGGACAGTTGGCGAATCAGAAAGGCGGAGTTGGAGGCGAAGGCATGGAGCATGGAGCAAACTGAAAATACCACTTGCGGGAGTTCTCTCCAGCAACCAGGATAATTTCAACCATTGTTGCGGAGAAAACTCCTTGCAACGGAAAGTTGTTAACGAAAACTTCTTGCAGCCATTGGAAGATACCACTTGCAGGCGTTCTCTCCTGTAACCAGGATGATTCCAACCATTTCTGCGGAGAAAACTCCTTGAAACGGAAATTATATAAACTAAAGA
>JANMVA010000462.1:0-1777 GCA_031392195.1 Saprospiraceae bacterium
TGACCTATTTCATGGCCAAGCACTCCGGCCAACTGATCTTCGCTTTCAAATTGTGTGATCAAGGCTGTGGTGATAAATACCTGTCCTCCGGGTAGAGCAAAGGCATTGACGGTCTTTTCATCAGCCAGCAAATGAAAATCATATTGATAAGGCGTCTTTTTGGCATCACTATTTTGAACAATCCGCTGGCCTACATCTTTCACCATTTTTTGTCCTGCCGGATCCGGATGAAGTCCTCCATATTGCTCGATCATCAATGGAGTACTTTCTAATCCAACAGCCACTTCCTGTTCAGGCGTAATACTAATGTGCTGTTTTTCACCTGTAATCTCATTCATTTGAGAACTGGAATAATATTTACACAATGCAAATCCTGCCAGCAGCACGCCAATGATCAGGCCACCGCCAATGTTGCGCTTTCGTGTTCCACCACCCCAGGCAGTTCTGCCCTGGTTTGGATTGTTTTGGTTTCCGTATAAAGACATAGTCAGTTGATTTTAAAAATGAAAAATTGAGGGATAAGATTTGAAATACTAATGTAAAAGAAAGAATGGGTGGAAAATGTTTGGAGAAAAGAACCTCAATTATATATATAAAAGAAAGGAAGAGGTTGTCAACTGAAAGTCACAAGTGGCATGTGATCTTTTCTGATCAGAATTCTGAAGTAAAATGAAATTTGATGTCCGGGAAATTTTCCTGCGTCATCTTCAGGACCCATGCAGATTCGGCCAGGAATACGGGTTTATCATCCTTATCCTTAGCGATATCTTTTTTCTTGCGCGAGATGAAAGTTTGCAGGATGAGCGGAGTCGGTGCTTCAATCCAGCATGCTTTATGAATGCTTAAGGGTTCATAGTCACATTTCGCACCATATTCATGTTCGAGGCGGTATTGGATGACATCAAATTGGAGTGCTCCTACAGTGCCGATGATCTTGTCACCGTTAAGTTCTTTGACAAACATTTGTGCAACGCCTTCATCCATCAATTGGTCGAGGCCTTTGTTCAGTTGCTTTGTCTTCATTGGATCCTTATTGATGACTCTTCTGAACATCTCCGGAGAAAAACGTGGGATTCCTTTGAAGTGAAGTTTTTCACCTTCCGTCAGAGAGTCACCTATGTTGAAATTTCCTGAATCATACAGACCAACTATATCGCCGGGCCATGCTTCATCGATGACTTCTTTGCGGGATGCCATGAAAGATGTGGGGTTGGAAAATTTCAAATTGCGTTCCTGGCGAACATGATAGTAATTCGTGTTGCGTTCGAATTTTCCGGAGCATATTCTCAGGAAGGCAATCCTGTCCCGATGTCGGGGATCTATGTTGGCGTGAATTTTAAAAACAAAGCCACTGAAATTTTCTTCAGTTGGTAAAACTTTGCGTTCTTCTGTTTCGCGCGGCAGTGGTGCAGGTGCGATGTCAATAAAACAATCCAGTAATTCTTTGACACCGAAATTATTGATAGCGCTGCCAAAGAATACAGGAGATAAATCACCATTCAGATATTCTTCCCTGTTGAATGTTGGATACACACCAACAACAGTTTCAAGATCAGATCGCAATTCATCTGCCTGGCGTTGTCCGATATGTTTGTCAAGGATTGGATCATTGACATCCTTTATCTCGATCACATCCTCTGCTTCCTGTTTGCTGTGCGGACGGAAGAGGACCAATTTTTTTTCATAAATATTGTAGACACCCTGGAAGAGTGATCCCATGCCAACCGGCCAGCTCAATGGTGTAACATGCAGGCCCAAAAGTTTTTCAATTTCATCC
>JANMVA010000126.1:0-1973 GCA_031392195.1 Saprospiraceae bacterium
TTGCGCCAACCTGATACAACATCAAAATCATTTTCTTCAAGGTGATGAATCAGTCCGGGCACATCTGCAGGATCATTTTGCAGATCACCATCCATCGTGATGATATAGGGATATTGGGACGCCTTGATCCCCGCATCCATCGCTGATGTTTGTCCGAAATTGGAACGCATCCTGATGATCATGACAGGGGATAATTGTTTTAGCTTGCTATAGGTTCCATCCGTAGAGCCATCGTCTACAATAATGATCTCATAAGCCACACCGAGCTTCTGTGCGGCTGCATTGACTTCTTCGTGGAGCTTGGTGACGTTTTCTGCCTCGTTGTAGACAGGGATGATAAAGGAGACAGGCTTCATAGTTTGCGTTTCGTCAGGCCTGCCCGTGATAAGACATGTACCATTCCGCAAATTTACGAATACCATCCTCAAGATTAGTCGCCGGCTGATACCCGGTCAACTTCATCAATTCACTTGAGTCAGCCCAGGTTGAAGGTATTTCCCCTTGCTGCATCGGCAAAAACCTCTTTTCCGCTTTCTTTCCCAGGTTTTTTTCAAGCAATTCAATAAACTCCAACAGGTTGACCGGATTGCTTCGGCCAATGTTCAGGATCCGATGTGGTGCTTCATCATCAGCAGTTGGCGGAAGTTGGATTAAAGGAATAATGCCACCAATGATATCATCCACATAGGTAAAGTCACGTTCCATGTGACCATTATTATAGACATCAATGGGTTCTCCTTTCGTGATCAGGTCGGCGAATTTATAGTAAGCCATATCCGGCCGGCCCCATGGACCATACACTGTGAAGAATCGTAGTCCTGTAGATGGGATGTGGTATAACTCCGAATAAGAATGTGCAATGACCTCACCGGCTTTTTTAGTTGCGCCGTAAAGAGAGATCGGTTGATTCGTACGTGCAGATTCTTTAAATGGTATCTCACTTTTCGCACCATACACACTTGAGCTGCTGGCATAAATGAAATGCCTCACAGGATATTTTCGGATTGCTTCGAGCACATTGAAAAACCCCTGCACATTGCTGTCTATAAATGACTGAGGTTGATTGATACTATGCCGGACACCTGCCTGAGCGGCCAAATGAACAACTACATCAGGTCTGATCTTAGCAAACAGATCGCTCAATCCCTGCGCATCAACCAGATCGAGCTGGTGAAATGAAAATGATTGATCACGATTATGCCATTGGTCTGCTTTTCCCACCCCGGTATCAATACCCAATTCTTTCAGGCGGCTAAGTTTCAGTGAAGGATCATAATAATGATTGAGATTATCAACCCCGATCACAGTATGACCAGCAGTTATCAGTGCTTTACTCAAATGAAAACCAATAAAACCGGCTGCTCCTGTGATAAATATCTTCACTGATTATTTCTTTCTGCGGACAAGATAGAAAATACCCCTTTCCTGCTGAGTACAACCGGACCTGGCTGACCTCTTTTATCCGAGCAACTTCAGGACTCTGCAACCGGGTTTGAAAGCCGTCCGAAAAGACCTTGGTATCTTTAGATCCGGTTTAAACCTATTGGCCTGAGGACGGTCATACAACTCATTACCACAAAAGCCTATGACAACTATGGCAGATTTACTTGATTTCCCAAAGCAACTCGAGAAAAAAGCAGATTCCCGCTCTTCCAATATTTTCAGGTCTGAGAGGATGGCTGCCTTTCTCAACGCCCCTCCTGTAGAGATCAGAGGAGGACTCAATCCATACATAGGCGAATGGAATCAGCACACTGCCCGTCACTTATTGAAGCGGGCGATGATCGCCCCGACAGCGAATCAAATCGCCGACGCTGTAGTCGATGGCCTGGCACTCACCATTGAAAAATTATTGACACCTGCTGCAGCACCGGGCCTGCCAATTAACTATAATGAGCAAAACGACCCGAATGTACCCATTGGTTCTTCATGGGTCAATGCACCTATCGTTCAAAATCTGAATTACCCGCATC
>JANMVA010000538.1:0-3772 GCA_031392195.1 Saprospiraceae bacterium
CCTGCGGCCCATGCACAAATTCCATCCAGAGTATTAAATGGTGCTTCATTGCGAATGAACTGGGCGAGAAAAATAGCGGGGCCTCTCATGATATTAGAATGTTGATCCGAGAAGCAATATAGGTTTTTCACCACAGTTCATTCACCGGATTCTGACCTGTAGATAATTAGTAATAATTTTCACGCAAATGGCGAAGACCCACTATTTCGAAGATGTATATGAAGTGGTCCGATCTGTACCGCGGGGCAGAGTGACGACCTATGGGGCGATTGCTGATTTTCTCACATTAGGGTCAGCGCGGATGGTTGGCTGGGCGTTGAGGCAAAGTAGCATCATGGACGGTCCCATTCCCGCACACCGGGTCGTCAATCGATTGGGTCATCTCAGCGGACGACTTCAATTCCCAGATCCGAAATATATGCAGCGGGCCCTCGAGAAGGAGGGGGTAAAAATCAAAAATGACACAGTGGTGGATTTTCAAAAGCATTTCTGGCATCCGGCGGAGAACCTCCTTTAAAAAACCATCCCAGTGTGGCACACCTTAGGTGTGCCACACCTAGATGTGCCACACTGAAGTAAGCTGTTGATAATCAGCCCGTCCAGGTAGTTATCCACATACTGTTAATATTTTAGCCTGAATTTTCGTCATGTTGTTGACGATTTTACTTACTTTTGTATTAACTAAAGCATTAATACGATCATGTTGGCTCAAAATCTCCATTACCTCAGAAGAAAATCAGGCCTTTCCCAACAGGAATTGGCTGACAAATTGGAAATTCCCCGTACCACCTGGAGTGGCTACGAATTGGGGAAGGTGGAGCCGAACATCACTATGTTGCAGAAGATATCATCTCATTTTAATCAGCCAATCGATAAGCTATTAAATGACCGGGTTGATTTTGATGAACTGGAAATCGCACGCGATGATAAAATGCGTGTCCTGGCTATCACGATGGACCAGGATCAGCGCCAGAATATCGAACTGGTCAATTCCAAAGCAGCGGCCGGATATCTGGATAGCTTCCAGGACCCGGAATACATTAGGGACCTGCCTAAAATGTACATCCCCAATTTGCCGATGGGTTCTTACAGGGCGTTTGAGATCCAGGGAGACTCCATGTTGCCCATGCCCTCAGGCTCTCTGGTCGTCTCCAAATATGTGGAAACACTAAAGGACCTGAAGGATGACAAAACCTATGTCATCATTACAGAACGGGACGGCATTGTCTATAAGCGAATCAAGAATCACACCGATCAAAATTGCGTGACAGCGATTTCTGATAATGAAGTTTACCCGCCTTACACCATCTCCTATTCTGATATACAGGAGATCTGGCGCTACCATGCTCACATTGTCTTCTCGGATGCCCGTCAGCAGCAAAAGGACTGGTTGCAGGAGACGGTGATGGATATGCAGAAGAAGCTGAATGCTCTGCAGGTGAAGTAGGTCTTACTATCCCAATGCTTCTTCCGCCCCTAAATCCCCTAAAGGGGACTTAATATTATCACTACCAAGTTGTAATAATCATTTTTTAAGTCCCCTTTAGGGGATTTAGGGGCATCGAGAACAACAGGATGAATTGTCTTATAATATCTCGTAGTTTCCAAGGATCCGGTATCCGGCATCCAATAATCCGGTATCCTATTAATTTACTGCCTTGCCATTTTCCCTTCCAGAAAACCCTAATTTTGCAGCCTGAATTGAATAGAAGCGAGCATGAAAGATTACAGCCATGTGTCTAACGCACATCCCCAATATATAGAAACACTTTACCGGTCATACCTTCAGGATCCATCAAGCGTGGATCAAAGCTGGAGGCTTTTCTTTGACGGTTTTGAATTTGGTCAGAATGGAAATGGGCATACCAAAGAATCAACTGCTGCCCCCCAGGTCGGCTCGTCCGAAGCACTAAAGGAATTTGGGGTGATGTCTATCATCAATGGGTTCCGCAACCGGGGGCATTTGCTATCTACCACCAATCCGATCAGGCCTCGAAAAGACAGACGGCCTCACCTCGACCTGGCTGATTACAATTTGAGCGATGAGGATCTTGGCAAGGTCTTTAATGCCGGCATGGAAATCGGAATGACGAATGCAAAACTCGAAGATATCCTAGCCAAACTCAGGTTGATCTTCTGTGGCAATATCGGTTTTGAATATGCACACATTGAAAATCGCGAAAAGAGAGTTTGGCTCAGCGAGCGTATTGAAAAGCGAGAGTTGAAAGAAAAGAACGATGATTTTGGTCTTGACATCACAGCGAAAAAAAGGATTCTTGAAAAGCTCAATGGAGCTGTCGTGTTTGAAAAATTCCTCCACACAAAATATGTAGGGCAAAAAAGATTTTCACTCGAAGGTGGAGAAACAACGATTGCTGCATTGGATGCCATTATTTCACTTGGATCCGAAATGGGCGCAGAAGAATTCATCTTCGGTATGGCGCATCGCGGAAGGTTAAATGTGCTGGCCAATATTTTAGGAAAAACATACGATCAGATCTTCAATGAGTTCGAAGGCAATATGATGCCCGAGCAAAGCTTTGGTGATGGCGATGTAAAATATCATCTCGGTTTTTCTTCACAGATCGAAGGGCCGGACAAGAACACGTTGAACCTGAAGCTTGTTCCCAATCCTTCGCACCTTGAATCAGTTGATCCTGTTGTGGAAGGCTTCGCACGCGCGAAAGCTGATCTCCTATATGGATCTGATTACAGTAAGATCGTTCCAATCCTGATCCATGGCGATGCAGCTGCAGCAGGACAGGGCATCGTGTATGAAACAGTGCAGATGTCTCAACTGGAAGGATACTTCACGGGAGGCACGATCCATTTTGTCATCAACAATCAAATTGGATTTACTACTGATTTTGATGATGCACGTTCATCCACTTATTGTACAGCAGCAGCAAGCCTTGTACAGGCGCCTGTATTTCATGTCAATGGTGACGATCCGGAAGCAGTTGTGTTTGCGACTCGTCTTGCTACAGAATACCGCATGAAGTTTAATTGCGATGTATTTATCGACATGGTATGTTATCGGCGTCATGGACACAATGAAGGAGATGATCCGCAATTCACACAACCGGAGATGTATGAGAAAATTTCAACTCATCCAAATCCTCGTGAGATCTATGTACAAAAACTGACAGAGCGTGGAGATGTCGATGCGAAACTTGCTGAAGAACTGGAACAAAATTTCTGGAACGAACTTCAGAAGAGATTGGATATGGTCAAGGAAAAGAAATTGCCTTATCAATACCAGGAACCGGAACTGGCGTGGCGTCAATTAAAGAAGCATGCTTCGCTTGAGGACATGCTCACGATCCCAAAAACAGGTATTGAAAACGATCGTATTAAAAATCTGCTTGAAGGACTGCATAAGTTGCCTGAGGGGTTTAATCCATTGAGTAAAATCATCAGGATCACGAAGTCAAAGCAGAAACTGATCGATGAAGGAAAGATTGACTGGGCTTTAGGTGAATTACTGGGTTACGGTAGCTTATTGACAGAAGGTATGAATGTGCGCATGAGCGGGCAGGATGTCAAGCGCGGTACTTTCTCTCACAGGCATGCGGTGTTGTACGATCATGAAACTTACCAGGCCTATAACCGTCTGAATCATCTGGCTGAAAAGCAGGGACGATTTATGATTTATAATTCACTCCTTTCAGAATTTGGTGTGCTCGGTTTTGAATATGGTTATTCACTGGCCAGTCCGGGTCACCTTGTATTATGGGAAGCGCAGTTTGGTGATTTCTTCAATGGTGCACAG
>JANMVA010000588.1:0-1562 GCA_031392195.1 Saprospiraceae bacterium
CGGGAATACATCAGGTGACCAACTGCATGCTCCACACCACCTACATACAGATCCACATCCTGCCAATAATCTACTGCTTCAATGGATGCAAATCGATCATTGTTATTGGGATCCATGTAGCGAAGGAAGTACCAGGAAGAACCAGCATAGCCCGGCATCGTATCTGTTTCTCTTGTGATACCATGCCCGGGTTTTTCCCAATCTGACAATCTTGCAAGTGGTGAACGTCCATCCGGAGAAGGTTTGAAATCATCCAGCTCAGGCAACTCCAGCGGAAGTTCATCTTCTTTCATTTCATGTGGAATACCTGTCTCGTCGTAGAAAATAGGGAAGGGCTCACCCCAATAGCGTTGCCTGCTAAAATTAGCATCCCGCAATTTATATTCAACCTGCCTTACACCCAGATTTTGCTCTTCAAGGTAATCGAGCATACGGTTAACAGCAGTTGAAATGTCAAGCTCATTTAAGAATGAAGAATTCATCATCATTCCCTGCCGGTCACCGATCTCTGCAGTGGGAACATTTGAACGATCAATTATTTCGACAATGGGCAACTGATGATGAGTGGCAAATGCCCTGTCTCTTTCATCATCACCCGGTACAGCCATGATCGAACCAGTACCATAATCTTTCAACACATAGTCTGCAATCCAAACCGGAATGTTATCACCAGTAATTGGATGAATGGCGTATGCACCTGTCCATGCACCTTCAACAGTTTTTGTTCCGGCCGCACGTTGACTGGCTGATTTTGTTTTTGAGGAATCAACAAATTTTTCTACATTTTCTTTTTGTTCATCGCTTGTGATCAGTTGTACCAGATCATGATCGGGAGCTAATACAAGAAATGTTGCACCGAAAATAGTATCAGGCCTGGTGGTAAAAACTTTAATGGAAAGATCTTTATCTGCAACTTTGAAATCAACATAAGCACCCTCTGATTTTCCAATCCAATTACGTTGAATTGTTTTCAGGCTTTCATTCCATTGCAGATGTTCCATTCCGGAAAGCAATCGCTCCGCATAAGCCGTGATGCGTAAGGACCATTGCAGCATTTCTTTTTGCACAACCGGAAATCCACCGCGCTCACTCACACCATCTTTTACTTCATCATTGGCTAATACAGTTCCTAATGCTTCACACCAATTGACATACCCGCTCTTACGATAAGCAAGCCTGTAATTCATCAGCATGCTGCTTTGCTCAATGGGAGACATATTATTCCAATCTCCGGGGCTAAATGGTTCGTGTTTTGAAGCAGCAGCATTGACTCCTGTACTTCCTGATTTTTCAAAAATGCTGATCAGTTTTGAAACCGGAATTGCCTTGCCTTCCGTTTTATTATAATAATGCCTGAAGAGTTGAAGGAAAATCCATTGTGTCCATTTGTAATAAGCCGGATCATCCGTTCTGACTTGCCGGCTCCAGTCAAATGACAATCCAATGTTGTCGAGTTGTGAGCGAAACCGGGTAATATTATCTGTTGTGCTTTTTGCGGGATGCACACCCGTATCCAGTGCATATTGTTCGGCAGGTAATCCAAAGGCATCGTAGCCCATCGG
>JANMVA010000590.1:0-5368 GCA_031392195.1 Saprospiraceae bacterium
GGAAATGATCTTGACGCCCTTTGCTTTTTTTGCATTGGTAATATATTCCTCAAGCTTGTCAAACGATTTTTCATCGATGACAGCATTGATAAAGTTATCAAAAATCTCAGGAGATCCCATCTTGATCGATTGGAGATCTGCCAACATTCGTTTTTTAATCGCAGGCCACAGCGATGCAGGAATATAAGCCCTGCTGGCAGCCGAACATTTTTGACCCTGATACTCGAATGCTCCGCGCACAAGTGCAACAGCCACCGTTTCAGCATCCGCTGAAGGATGCGCAATGACGAAATCTTTGCCACCCGTCTCACCTACTATTCTTGGATATGATTTGTATTTGGAAATATTATTTCCAATTGTTTGCCACAACCGCTGAAATACTCCGGTACTACCAGTAAAATGCAGTCCTGCAAAATCCGGATGATTAAAAATTACTTCACCCGCAACCTGTCCTTCAACAAACACAAGATTGATCACGCCATCCGGCAAACCTGCTTCCATCAGGATCTCCATGATCACCCTGGCAGAATAAATCTGTGTCTCAGCAGGCTTCCATACAACAACATTACCCATCAAAGCCGGTGCACATGGAAGATTTCCTGCGATGGATGTAAAATTGAATGGTGTCAACGCAAATACGAAGCCCTCTAAAGCCCGGTATTCCATCCGGTTCCATACTAATGGCGAACTGATTGGTTGTTGATTGTATATGTCAACCATGAACTGTGCATTGAAGCGCAGAAAATCACACCATTCGGCAACCGCATCAATTTCGGCCTGGAAGATATTTTTGCTTTGGCCTAGCATGGTAGCTGCATTCATCCTCGCCCGGTACGGTCCTGCTAAAAGATCAGCAGCTTTCAGGAAGATGGCGGCCCTGTTTTCCCAGGACATGCTTTCCCATGATGATTTCGCTTTTAATGCGGCCTGTATTGCTTGCTTTACATGTGTTTGGTTTCCTTTATGATATCGTCCTAACAAATGCTTTCGTTCATGCGGTGGCCTGATCTCTATTCTTTCTTTTGATTCTACATGACTTCCGCCGATGATCATGGGAATATCCGCAACCTCACTTTTCATTTTCTTAATCGCTTCGATCAGGCGATCTCTTTCCGGCGAACCTTTTACATAAGAAAGCACAGGTTCATTTGAAATAGCAGGAAGCTTAAAAATAGCATTTGACATAATGGAAATTTATGACTGTTTAGATTGTTGACGATCTCAATATTGAACACCGGGTGGCAGGAAAGATGAAGCATCTCCTTTGCCTTTGATGATCTCCCTCACGATCGTTGAGCTGATATGGGAAAATTCAGGACGGCTGATCAGGAAAACAGTTTCAACACGGTCTCCGACAATATGATTGAGCTGGCTGATTGTTTTTTCATAATCAAAGTCAGAAGCATTTCGGAGTCCGCGGATTAGATAATGAGCATCCACTTTTTTACAAAAATGAACTGTAAGCCCTTCAAAAGTATCCACGCTTACCCTGGGCTCATCGGCAAAAACGTTCTCAATCCAGAATTTACGCTGAGTGACATCAAATAAGGTTTGTTTCTGAGAATTAATGCCAATGGCAATAATGATCTCATCAAACAAGGGCAATGCACGCCTGACAAGGTCTACATGGCCTGTCGTAATTGGGTCAAAGGATCCCGGGAATACTGCTTTTCGGCTATTCTGCATGATCAGGATGTCGGAATGAGGATACAAATATCACATCTTCCGGCGGATTAATTGTCCTGTCCGACTACTGCACGGTTTATGGGCTTTTGGCTGGAGAAACGAGACTTGAACAGAAAAGGAATGATTAATAATAAAAACAAGGCGATCATGAGAATTTCACCCCAGAAAATATACCATGGCCACTCCCCCAACAGATCCAATATAGTAGGGTCTTCGGGTTTACGAACGGTATAGCTGTAATTACTTTGCAGGAGCAAATTGATGAGATGTACGGATACAATATATACCTGTGCAAATACAATGGCATGGAGGAAGTCTTTCCAATTGATTTTTATTCTCCAGACGACAATGCAATAAATGACTGCTGATACGATCCCAGCATGCATAATGAAATAGCGAAAGAATTCAAAACGCGGAAATCCTTCTTCTAATTCGGGCGTGATCAGGGCTTGTAATGTCCCTGCAACAGCCCAGAAGTATAAAATCCCGAGCCACTTGCGATTCTCCTTCAGGATGATGAAAGGCAATAAAATGACCACGATATCACAAAGGAATAAGGGCAAATCATCAAGAATATCAAACTGTCCCGTCAGCAACCGGTAGACTGAATCAAAGACCATAATGAATAAAGCAATCAATGCAATACTAAGACCTATCCATTTCTTCGTTTTATCGCTGCTGTTCCAACCAAACCAGATAGCCAGAAAGGTGAAAAGGGCAAATAGGATGAGTGCCGAAAAATGTTGAAGGGAGAATGTCTCAAATTCAGGGTACATAGTTTTTTGATATGCTGACCAAAGATACCTTTCGCTGATATCCTGCAGGAATTAAGATTAGTCGATTCTCCATGCATGACCACAGTGCTTTTTTTATCTTGCTGCATTAAGAAATTTTAGAACATGGTAAACCAAATGAAGAATTATCTCCGTCCGATCACCATCCTGATTTTTGTACTGATCAGCGCTTTCACTTTTGCAGGTGAAGGCATGTGGCTCCCCTTTTTGCTAAAAGCTCTGAATGAGGCTGAAATGAAAAGCATGGGAATGAAGATGAGTGCTGAGGATATTTATAGTGTCAATCAGGGCAGCCTCAAAGATGCAGTTGTTCATTTCGGAGGTTTTTGCACCGGTGAAGTCATCTCCGACCAGGGATTATTGCTCACAAATCATCATTGTGGATATGATGCGATCCAGTCGCATTCCACTCTTGAAAAAAATTACCTGAAAGATGGTTTCTGGGCATCAAATATGAAAGAAGAACTTCCAAATCCCGGTCTTTTTGCCACTTTCATCATAAGGATAGAAGATGTGACACCGAAAGCAATCGAAGGTGTAACCGATGCGATGACTCCAAAAGAAAGACAATCGGTGATAGATAAAAATATAGCTTCGATCACTTCATCTGCACTGAAGGAAATTTGGCAGGATGTAAGTATCCGCCCTTTCTTCGAAGGCAACCATTATTATTTATTTGTCACAGAGACATACAATGATGTTCGCTTCGTTGGAGCCCCTCCAGAGTCAATAGGGAAATTTGGTGCAGATACTGATAACTGGGTATGGCCACGTCATACAGGCGATTTTTCCGTATTTCGGATTTATGCCGGACCTGACAATTTACCTGCAGATTATTCTCCTGATAATAAACCATTGAAACCTCGTCATTTTTTTCCCATCTCCTTGGATGGTATTGATGAGGGTGATTTCACTTTGATCTTCGGTTTTCCGGGCAGGACTAATCAGTATCTGCCTTCTTATGCTGTCGAACAAGTTGCTGATGTCATCGATCCTGCCAGGATTGGTGTGCGGAATATTTCACTGGGTATCATGGACAAGCATATGCGCACAAACGAAACAAGCCGTCTAGCCCTCGCATCCAAATACGCCAGTTTGTCCAACTCATGGAAAAAATGGATTGGCGAAGTCCAGGGCCTGAACAGTGCAAATGCAGTGGAGAAAAAAGCTGCAATAGAAAAGGAGTTCATGGAAGAATTGAAAAAGGATAAAGCCTTGTGTAAGGAGTATGAAAACGTTTTACCTGTTCTGAAGAAATTGTATAGAGACATCGAACCCTACACCTATAATCGCACAATCCTTGCTGAAGTGATCGGAGGTAGCAATATTGAATTGTTTCGTCTCACACAATCAGCCGACCGCATTCTTATAGCTTTAAAAGATAATGGTGGAAGTGGATTCGTTCAGGCCAAGGACAGAATTTTAGCCGGGCTGGATGACTTTTATAAAGAATATCAAAAAGATATTGATAAAGAAGTCCTGATCGCTTTGATGGCACATTTAAAAACAACATTGGCTTCTGATTATATTCCTGTTGAATTAAAAACGCTTAGCCAAAGTTCAATTGACAGCATGTATGAAGGTTCATTCTGGATGTCCAAAGAATCATATGCTGCATTGATAGCTCAGGGACCAACCGAATTTGAAAAAGTTGTGCAGGCAGATCCGGCTTACAGATTGTTTTCTGCTTTGAAAAAAGTCATGGATCAGCAACTGTCACCGGCATATATCTCACTCAATGACCAGATCCAACCACTCCTAAAGGATTATGTAACTGCATTGATGGAAGTATATCCGGATCGCCGTTTCTGGCCTGATGCAAACAGCACATTGAGAGTTTCATATGGACAGGTTGAACCCTATGAACCACGCGATGGAGTGAATTATAAAACTCAAACTTACCTGGATGGCGTAATGGAAAAATACAAACCCGGCGATTATGAGTTTGATGTTCATCCAAAATTGATCTCACTCTATGAGTCAAAAGATTATGGACAATATGCAGAAGAAGGAAAACTTCCTGTTTGTTTCATTGCCAGCAACCATACAACAGGCGGAAATAGCGGAAGCCCAGCCATCGATGCCAATGGCAACCTCATCGGAATTAATTTTGATCGTGTTTGGGAAGGAACGATGAGTGACCTGTATTATGATAAATCCATTTGCCGGAATATCATGGTGGATGTCCGTTACATTCTTTTTGTCATTGATAAATTTGCCGGTGCCGGTCACCTTTTAAAAGAGATGAAGTTGGTCCATCCGAAAACTTAATGTATTCTCCTATTGCTGCGCCGGTCTGGGTATGAGTGTCATGGGATATTGCACTAGACTTTCATGCCCATCTTTGCTAACGCTTGCTACTCCGAACAAATAATTATCGATGATAATATTTTCCAATGTGGCATTCTCTTTCATGCCAACCCATCGATGGTGTTCCCATGATGGTGAACTGGATTCTCGCCAATAAACTTTATAGCCCGCCAGATTCTTTGATGGTTCCATTGTCCATTTCAATTGCGTTGAAGGGCTGACAATACCGCCTATCATTACGATAGAAGGTGGGGGTGGAGAAAAACCAAGGGAAGCAAGGGTAATAATATTGACAGCTGTGAGTTTTGCAGCATAATTGAAATCAACATACTCGATCAGGTCGCCATACACTCTCCCATCCTCAGTTCTGATATCCTGGTGTTGATGATCGTAGTGTTCATGTGTTTCCATCAACCTGACTGCTGTAAAGCCAACATCATTAAATGGCTTGTGATGCCCTCCCCTTCCAAAGCGATCGATTCGATAGACAAGCATCGGGTTTAGCTTTGGGAGATATTTTTCAGAAATTGTTTTGATGTACCGGGCAAGTTGCCTGGATGGGCCGTCAACTTCACCTC
>JANMVA010000650.1:0-5120 GCA_031392195.1 Saprospiraceae bacterium
GATCATTCATTTCCTGCGCTGTCTGATCATACTCTCCCAATTCGTTAGGTAATCCTGCATTCGGAAAAACAATCGTGGGTATATTTGCAATTCGTGATAAGCTTTCGACGTATGGACGCATCTCTGCCGCGCCTAGTGCACAATTTATTCCAACACAAAAAAGTGGGGCATGGGCAATAGAAATCCAGAAAGCCTCAATCGTCTGTCCGGATAAAGTGCGGCCACTGGCATCCGTGATCGTACCGGACACACCAATCAGGACATCTGCATTTGTTTCTTCGATCAATGATGTGATGCCAAACAGGGCTGCTTTGCAATTGAGTGTATCAAAAACTGTTTCGATGAGCAACAAATCTACACCACCATCGATCAGGCCTCTTGCCTGCTCGCGGTATGCATCTGATAATTCTTTAAATGATATCGCCCGAAAACCGGGGCGATTGACATCCGGAGAAAGTGATGCGGTTCTATTTGTTGGGCCGAGTGATCCGGCTACAAATCTTGGTTTGTCCGGGTTCTCTTTGGTAAATTGATCAGCAACTTTTCGTGCAATTTGTGCGCTTGCTAAATTGATCGCGTACACATGATCCTGAGTTCCATAATCCTGCTGGCTGATGGCATTGGCGTTGAATGTGTTTGTCTCAACAATATCTGCACCGGCGAGAAAATAATCACGATGCACTTCTTCGACGACATCAGGCCTGGTGAGGTTGAGCAGGTCGTGATTGCCTTTCAGGTCAGATGGCCATGTTGTAAAATGGCTTCCCCGATAGTCTGCCTCAGATAAATTGTATCGCTGGAGCATAGTGCCCATCGCACCGTCGAGTATGAGGATACGTTCTTTGACCGCCTGGCGGAGTTGTGCTGTTCTTGAGCTTGTCATAATTTCTTTGCCTGTCAACAAGAGAGGACAATACGTGCTTACAGGTAGATATACAGTACGGATAGTGTGAACGGTGTTTGACCTGAGGCCCGCCTCTGCCGGGCCCCGTGCCGTTCACCGGGTCGGTTGCCGCCCTGTCCACGCCGGACAGGATCTCTTGATGCTGATTTAATGGGCCAAAGATAGAGGTTATATTTATTCCATGGAAATCGTGAAGGTCACCCCCGATGATGTGGATACACTGGTACAGGTCAGCCGGAAAACTTTTTATGAGTCCTTTCATCATCTCAATACACCCGAGAATATGGAAGCCTATATGAATAAAGCATTCACGAAAGAAAAATTATTGAGCGAACTGCATCATCCCTATACTGATTTTTATTTCGCCATGGACAATGACAAGATCACCGGATACGTGAAGCTCAACCGGAAAGATGCCCAATCTGAATTTCACGAAGGCGATAGCATGGAGATCGAACGGATCTATGTGGATAGTGAGTACCAGGGATCAGGACTGGGCACTTTGCTCTTACACAAAGCACGCGAGACGGCCGTCGAATGTGGTTGCAATTTTATCTGGCTCGGCGTGTGGGAACATAATCCAGGTGCTATCCGATTTTATCAGCGAAATGGATTTGAAGTTTATAGTACACACGAGTTTCAGATGGGGGATGATGTGCAGACGGATATGCTGATGATCACGAGAGTGACGTGAGAACGTGAGAACTCACCAGGTGTGTACGACCAAGGACCAATGACCAAAGGCTCACTAGATGTGTACGACCAACGACAAATGTTGACTCTGTAGAATTTTTACGCGAAAGGTCCCCGGGGTTGACGGAATGGAGAGCGTGCAACGCTTAAACCTTTCGCACACAGGGGTAGCGCCACAAACGTAAGACCGTAAGAACGCCAAAGCACGGCTTTGGTCCCGCCATCTGAAAGATGCCAGCGGGATGAGAATGTGAGAAAATGTAGTGTGCGGGGCTTGCCCCCGCCAAAGTAGATTTAACACGAGAACATGAGTAATGAAAATCTGTGTAGAATCGGGTCTTGCCCCCGCTGAATGTATGAACCCTGTGGAATTGATGAATTTCGGAGTCTGATATGTAAGAACAGGTTCTACAGGTAATCAAACTACAATGACGCTGTCAACCTTCTCATCAACCCATACACCGCACTTATCCTCACCGGCGATGTTCCAAGCCATTCACCATCAGATTCAATGGGTATGGGAATGCTATCATGATTGATTTCAACGGAATTAAAACGCATAGAGATCGCTTCTTTTTGCTCTGTTATTTGTCCATTGTACAGTTTCGGCAGACTGGTGATGATCCTGCCAAATGATTTTGGTTTCATCAGCAGCAAAGCAGGTTTGTTTTGATTTGCATGAGGTAATACATACATGCCACCTCCGCAATATTTTCCGAAACCGGCCTGAATGGTCATCCAGTCATCATTCAAAACATTTCCATCAACATTGACCGAACCTCTCCACACATGTGGCTTCATCAATGTTTTGATCAAGGCTATCGGGTATTTTATGGAGCCAGGAATTTTATTGGTTGTTGCATTCAATGATTTGACCACTGCAGCATCTAATGCACCACCCACCATGTTGAATGCATAATGTTTGCGTCCATCCGGAAATTCAACAAGAATCAAATTCAATTCAGCCGATGATCGTTTTTTTAAAGCCACGATTATATCATCATCCGGAATTCCAAATGTGCGGACCCAATCATTTCCTGTTCCGCATGGAAGCATCCCAATGATTATATTCTTGGATTGTGCTCCTGCTAATTGTAAGAGAAGATTTCCTCCATGATGAAGAGTCCCGTCTCCACCGGCAAAAAGAAAATGGTGTCTTTGCTGATTCAACTGGTGACGAATGACAGCAGCAACCTCTTCCACAGAATTAGTTAAATGAAATGAAAGCGGTATGCCATGTGTTTCCAATTTAGTTTTCCACTTCTGCCATCCGGTTGTACAGGTTGACAGATTAGCGATAACACACCAGGGGGAGTTGACAGACATCCTTGAAAGAAACGGAAATTTCGATACCCACCAAACTCGATTTCTGTTTGAAGAAAAAAGCCTTTAACCTTTGGGCCGGATGTGTGTTCTATAGACGTGATTTTTGAGGTTAAATCCTATTCTCCGGGGCAGGGGAATAGGACCTCAGAAATCACGACCTCTTCCGGGAAAAAATGACAGAAAGCAAACAAAATCAACCTATTAAGTAAATTTTAACGGCCTAAAGGCACACAGAAAGAAATAAAACTGGGTCGTATAATTGTTTGATAAAGGACAACTCATATATTTCAACTACAATCCATTTCAGCTATGAAATATCGCCTGCTCCTGATCCTGCTTCTCGCCGGATCACTTTTTATTCCGGCTGATAGTATGGCCCAACTTTTTGGCCAGAACAAACCCCGATACCGGTCATTTGATTTCAACGTCCTCGAGACGCCCCATTTCGATATCCATTACTACACCAAGAATCGCGAAGTCCTGCAGCGCATGGCTGACTGGTCAGAACAATGGTACAGCATGCACAGCGAAACCATGCATGATGTATTTGATGAGCGAAACCCACTGATTTTTTATAACGATCACGCAGAGTTTCAGCAGACGAACGCAGTCTTCGGCGCAGTAGGTGTAGGCACCGGCGGTGTCACTGAAGGTTTCAAAAACAGAGTGGTCATGCCTTTTACCATGATCAACCAGCAGACTCAACAAGTCCTCGGACATGAGTTGGTCCACGCATTTCAGTTTGACAATATTCTCAACGGAGACAGCACAAGCCTTCAGTCACTGGCGAATCTTCCGCTTTGGGTTGTTGAAGGGATGGCCGAATATCTTTCTCTTGGTCGTGTAGATCCTTACACAGCGATGTGGATGCGCGATGCGGTGCTCAATGATGATGTCCCCAACATTAAAAAAATGTCCGGCTATCGATATTTCCCATACCGTTATGGACAAGCCTTCTGGGCTTTTTTCAGTGGCACGTATGGTGACCACCTCATCGAGCCACTTTTTACAAATACAGCAACCTATGGAATCGATGCTGCACTGGCATTGACACTGGGTACCAACCAGGATGATATCGGCGCCCTGTTTACCGAATCACTCAAAACATACTACGCTCCCATCCTCGGGGACATGAAAGAAAATTTCATCGGCAAGAAAATTATTTCAGAAGAAAATGCTGGCAGGCTGAATGTATCTCCTGTCATGAGCCCCAATGGAAAATATGTGATCTTCTTATCGGACAGAAACCTGTTCTCCACGGATCTATACCTCGCCGATGCCAGAGATGGAAAGATCATCCGCAAGATCAACAGCATCCTGCGTGATGGCAATATCGATGACTATAATTTCCTTGAATCAGCCGGTACCTGGTCACCGACTAGTGAGCAATTTGCTTTTGTTGCATTTAGCAAAGGACGCAATGCGATCATTATTAAAAATCCGGACACAGGCGCGAATGATGAAGAGATTTTTATCCCCAATATCAGTTCGATCGCACATCCCTCCTGGTCACCGGATGGTAATGAAATTGCTTTTACAGGCATGGTCGAGGGACAGACTGATTTATTTGTCTACAATCTGAAAACAAAAAAGGTAAGGCAGCTTACGAATGATTTTTTCAGCGAAGTTTATGCGGATTACAGCCCGGATGGGAAATATCTGGTCTTCAGCTCGGACCGAAAAACATTTGAGCAGACAAAAGTACATGGCCGTTGGAACCTTCACCTATCACGAATTGATCTCGGCACAAGTGCGGTCACAGATTACAATTCCATTTTCCCCGGGGCTGACTGCATCAATCCGTGTTACGATGAAAAAGGAAATGTCTATTTCATTTCCGACAGAGATGGCTTTCGGAATTTATACCGGACAAACCTGAGCGGTGAATTATTGCAGATGACGGAATTGAAAACGGGCATCAGTGGAATCAGTCGTTATTCTCCTGCAATTTCTGTTTCTAAATCAGGTGACCGCATTGCATTCACGCATTATTTCAAAAGCGGTTATGATATCTACCAGGCAAAGGAAGAGGCTTTCCTTCACAGGGTAGTCGGTCCTGCAGAGGTGAGTTATGAAGCAGGGACATTACCTGTGATTCTTGACAAGCAACACCAGGTGGTGATGAATAATATTGAAAGTATGGATGAAGATCCGGTACTCAACCCGGACCAATTCAAAGACCGTCCTTATCGCGGGA
>JANMVA010000661.1:0-5877 GCA_031392195.1 Saprospiraceae bacterium
CACCAGTGGTGAACTTGTAGAAGACAGTGATAAAATGTGGATTGATCACGAAGGACAGATCTACCTGTTAAATGAAGGAAAAGATCACTATACAATTGTCTCCAATGGTGTTTACGAAAAACAGTTTCCTGATATTAACCATCCTGACATCGTCAGCATTGATGAAGCCGGCAATGACCATCAGGTTGTGTTGACATCAAACAATTTATTCAGTAAGGCAACTGGTGATGATCAGTGGGTGGAGTTGGATTCGTTGACCACCTTAGGATATCAAATACAGTATTCACCGCGGGGTGATTTATATATGGTTAGGGAGAAAGATATCCTATACTCAACAGATAATGGTCATAGTTTCACAACTATCTTTTTGCCAACCGAAATGCTGATTCCATCAGTTTATCTTGAGGTGTTAGATGACAGCATACTGTTTGTCGTTTCAAGGTTTATTGGAGAGAACTTTTATTCGTTGAACAATGGTCTTGATTGGATTGAGACTGGTATTGGAATATATGTAGACAGGCCAGTGGTTAAAATGGTTGGCCAGGAGATCCTGATCGCCGACCCGGGATATGAATTGAGATTTTCCAAAAAGGAAATCACTACTGGTGAAACGACAACAGAATCATTTGACGATCTTGAGGGACCATTTGAACCAGTTGTCACGATTCTGGATGATGGTACTTTCTATCTTCAGTCATATGACATCTTCGAGGACGTACACAAATATTATCGTTTCCGTTTCGGAGAAGCACTGACATTTTTAGGTAACTATCCGCAATTAGGCTCAGTTACGTTAGCTTCTTCAGGAAATCTATTGTATGCATTTTCACAGGATAAGTACTTCCTGTTCAATGGCCAGAATTTTATAACCTATGATTATTCCAATCTTCCGAACTGGGGAAATAAACAGTTTATTATTTCGGAAAACGACCACTTATATGTTATTCAAAATCAAACAGGTCTTTATAGATCCTTTGAACCTTTATCCTTTACGATCAGTACAAAAGATCTGAAGGAATACATCGACTTCGGTGTCTTTCCCAATCCGGCAGGTGATTACCTTTTTCTAAGTTTATCTGAAGATGATCGCCAACAAGTCGATTCGTATGAGATCATCGATCAGTTTGGCCGTTTAATCTCTCAGTCTCCTTTTACAATGTACGGTACAATAAATGTTTCAAAGTTGACCAAGGGCTTGTACAATCTTATATTGAGGGAGGATGGAGCTATAGCGGGAATCAAGAGTTTTATTAAAAATTAACCTGTTCACTATCCTCAATATGATGAAGCTATTACTGCCACTGATACTTCTCTTGCTTCCAATATTGACTGGAGCTCAAATTACTTTTGAGTCCATCGCTCCTCCCAGGGATTTTAGTATTGGTGACATCATGAGATCACCCGCTGGTGAGTATTTCATACAGGCGCTCAACGATCGGACAACGCTTTATACATCCATGGATGGCGTGCAATGGACAGAAGTCCTCTTGCCTGTGGAACATACGTTATATGATATGCAGTTTTTCAGCGATGGCACACCGCTGATTAAACCAATAACTGAAGCTCATATGATTCGGAGAAATGATACTTTATATACAATGAAGGCTGGTGGAGGAGATTTCGTGAAAGCCAGTTTTATCAAGGACGATACCTTGTTTGTCTATGACAATCACCGTTTCGCTTATAGTCTCGACACAGGCCAGCATTTTACGACTGTCTTTACTTACCATATCGGCCAGCTGGGCCATACAGCGGACTTATGGAAATTTGATCAGCATTTTGTTTTGCATCATACAGCCGGGGCTTTGGACATGTTATCCGTTTTTAATCAGGCAGGTGAAAGGGTGTTACACGACACGCTGGATCTTGATTTTAGTGCGTCTATTACATACAATAGTTGCGGCCAGGTTCTCTTCCATGATCTGAACAATTATTATCTGATAAATGAGGAAGGCCTGGAGTATGAAACAGGAATTTCGAGTTTTAATATTCCTGTGGGATTAAATTTTCAGTCGGCTGGTGGCCATTTTTATGTGAGGGCTCATGATTTAATTTATAAATCCGATGGCTGCGATCTTGTATGGAATGTTGTGGCCAGTGGAGATTCAATTGAGTCCAGCGGTAAAATATGGCTTGACGACAATGGTGATATTTACCTGTTAAATTGGGGAGATGCATTTTATACGGTGCTCTCTAACGGTGCGTATGAAAATTATTTCCCGGAGATTAGTCATGCCAGTGTCCTCAATATAGGAGAATCCGGAAAGGGCCACCAGTTTGCACGAACACGTAATAAAGTATTTACCAAGACGGTCCATGAAGAACAATGGGAAGCTTTGGATTCGAACATCTTTCAGTATGGTCAGTTCAAATATGCACCTAACGGCGATTTATATATTCCTACACCCTATAATTTTCTGTATTCAAGAGATAATGGTCACAGTTTCACGACCATCTTATTTCCACCATTCGTTTTACCCTTGGGGGTGCCGTCATTGCACGTGCTTGATGATAGCATCCTGTTTGCCTATTCAGGGATTACACATGAGAGTTTTTATTCAGTGAATAATGGATTAGACTGGATCGACCCGGGTGTAGGAATAATTAATTATGACCCCACCGTGAAACTTGTTGGCAACGACATCCTGGTCGCCGATGGCTATAACCTGTTGAAATTTTTCCGGGTCAATGTGATTTCGGGCGAATTGACTAAGAAAACATTTTCCAACCCTGAACCTCCAGGTTCGTCTGCCATCACTATCCTCGATGATGGTACTTTTTATGTTCAGGCATTTAACTTTAGTGGTGATTCAGGTGAATATTATCGTTTCCGTTTCGGTGAGGAATTAACTTTTCTGGGCAGTTTTCCGCAATTAGCGTCCATTCCATTGGCCTCCTCGGGGAATTTATTATATGTCTTTGGCCAGGATGAGTATTTCCTATACGATGGCCAGGACTTCATTGCCCATGAGTATATCAATCTGAATCAGCCTGATTTGGGTTATACGCATTTTATTGTCGCTGAAAATGAATATCTATATGCCATCGTCAATCAAACCGAATTGTACAGGTCAACCGAGCCGCTGTCGATTTTAATTGGGACTAATGAACCTGTTGAGTATATTAACTTTAATGTTTTTCCAAATCCTGTAGGAGAAGAGCTTACTATAGATTTGAATGAAATTGATCATCAACGAATTGATTCCTACGAGATCATTGATCAACTCGGGCAGGTTGTAAGAAAATCCGACTTTATGAATGATCGAGCCATCAATGTTTCAAAGTTGATCCCGGGTATTTACAATTTGATCCTGATGGAGAATGGAACTAGTGTGGGGATGAAAAAGTTCTTAAAAGTAGAATAATTGAAAATAAGAAAAAATATTCTCAATAAGACTTTACGATTAAGCAATGTGATGCCGATTTGAAACCTTTTACCTCTTACCTCTCACCTCTTACCTCTCACCTCTTACCTCTTACCTTTTACCTTTTACCTCTTACCTCTCACCTTTTACCTCTTACTTCTTACCTTTCACTCATGTTTTCACTCGACTCCATCAGTGACATCGCGCGGGCTATTCAGCTTGCATTGGGTCCTGTATTCCTATTGACCGGTATTGCCGGAATGCTCAATGTCATGTCAGGCCGCCTTTCCAGGATCATCGACAGAGGCAGGGCATTAACCGAAAAACCGGAGATCATAGCTACATACGAACCGGACGAACTCAACAACGAACTCAGGATGCTCGAACGCAGGAGACATATCACCAGCAGGGCAATCACCATGGTGACCATTGCTGCTCTACTGGTATGTCTCGTCATCGTTGCACTTTTCCTCGAGGTTATGTTCCTGTTGCAATTGATCTGGGTTATTGGTGCCTTATTCATTTTGGCGACATTGGGATTAGTGGTAGGTCTTGGTTATTTTCTACGTGAAGTGCATTTGTCATCGAATACGGTACGGATCAGGGAGAAGAGGTAGAATGTTGCGGTGTGTAGCAAAAGCTTGAGTAAGATCGTTTCCTGCAGCTGCTAAGCTGCTTGTAGAAATTTACAATGGATACAGAGCGCAGATATGGATTTTAAGCCCGGAGGCTTAAAATAACTGATAAAAAACTTGCGCAGTTAAATAACTGCGCATATATTTGCAGTCAAATGGCTGCATAATGGATTTACGAAGAGATGTATTTCAGGCGATCGCTGACCCTACCCGGAGAGCAATCCTCACCCTTGTTGCCTTTCAGGCATTGACTCCCGGAGCCATCGCAGGGAATTTTGACTCCTCCAGGCAAACAATCTCAAAGCATATTCAAATCCTGACCGAATGCGAACTACTAACCCAGGAGCAGAACGGCCGCGAGATTTACTACCATCTCAATCCCAAAAAAATGAAAGAAATAGCAGCGTTCCTCGAACCCTTCCGTAAAATGTGGGACGATAGATTTAATAAACTGGAATCAATCATGAAGAAGCATACCAGGTGACTTCGACTAACGCTCAGTCACCGGAGATCTTTCGCATAGTACCGGTCGTTGAGTTCCGATAGCATTCGGAATCGAAACGAACCAAATAAAAACATATGGAACGAAAAACAAAAATCAGTGCCGAAGCCGATAAGCATGACCTGCTGATCACGCGTGAATTTGATTTGCCAGTTCAATTACTTTTTCAGGCGCATTCAGATCCCGATCTGGTGGAGCAATGGATGGGATCGAAGGTGCTTAAACTTGAGAGTAGAAAGCATGGTAGCTGGCAATTGGAAAAAAAGGATGAACAGGGAAATGTACTATTCGGAGCCAGTGGTGTATTCCATGAGTTTGTTCCCAATCAGAAAATCACGCGGACATTTGAAATGGTGAATTCTCCATTTGGAGTACAGCTTGAGTTCCTTGATTTCGAACAAATGAGTGAAGACACAAGTAAACTCACAATGCAGATTATCTATAGATCAGTTTCATGCAGAGACCAGATGTTGAAAATGCCCTTTGCACATGGCTTAAGTATGGCACACGACCGGTTACAGGATATTCTAAATAAATTAAAATAAACCTTTATGAAAAAGAGAGATAAAATCATTTATTGGATTTCCACGATCTGGCTGGCATTGGCCATGCTGGCCAGTGGTGTACAGCAAATATTCCAAATGAAATCATTTGTTGACATAGTCATTCCGCTTGGTTACCCATTATACTTCCTGACCATTCTGGGCATCTGGAAAATACTCGGCGTCATTGCTATCTTAATTCCAAAACACCCGTTGTTAAAAGAATGGGCCTATGCAGGTTTCTTTTTTGCGATGTCGGGAGCTGTATTTTCGCATATTGCATCAGGTGAGCCCATGACCGCAATAGTGCCCTCACTGGTTTTATTAATCATGACGGTTTTATCGTGGTATTTCAGGCCATTGGATAAAAAAATCTCTGTGTCACAATAGCATTCCACCGTGCGTCCGGTAACCGGCATCCTATCATCCGGCATCCCGAATTTGAGGAGACAAAATCCAATTCAAAAACACCCGATTATTATAAAACAAGAAAGCATGAACCCAAAAGTTGATTTCTATTTCAACAAAGCCAAAAAGTGGGGCGAAGAGTATGAATTACTGCGCATGCTGATGCTTGACTGCGGACTCACAGAAACACTGAAGTGGGGTGTTCCTTGCTACATGCATGAGAAAAGTAACATCGTACTGATCCATGGCTTTAAGGATTACTGCGCGCTGTTGTTTTTCAAAGGCGTTTTGCTAAAAGACCCCAAGAGTATACTCATCCAGCAAACAAAGAATGTGCAATCTGCTCGCCAGATACGATTCACCAGCATAAAGGATATCGTGAAGATGGATCGCACCCTGAAGGCTTATGTGAAAGAAGCTATTGA
>JANMVA010000046.1:0-4732 GCA_031392195.1 Saprospiraceae bacterium
GCAACGGACCGCCATTCTCTCGAACGAGAAGTATCGCGGAGTTCGCATCAATTTGAAGTCCGATCTCATCACGAACGCTCGCCGAACCATCCTGCTTCCAGGGTTGAAAGCGCAGAAGGCCCAGCACTGTGAGGATGAGGACAATTCCGATGAGAAAACGTGCTACCATTTTTCTATAATTAAATTAGCTGTGAGGAGTACTTGTCTGCAATCCGAGTTCTTTCAGTATCTCATCCATTGCCTTGATCGCCGCAGGATCAGTTAAGCTCCTCGGTCGTAATGAACTGATATTTAGTTCCCGGCAAATAGTTGCCGGTCTTTGTGATAAGACTAAAACACGATCGGCCAATTGCGCAGCCTCCTCAATATCATGGGTAACAAAAACAACAGTGCGTGGTCTTTCTTTTAAAAGCCTGATCAGCTCATACCGCATACGCAACCTGGCCTGGTAATCCAGCGCTGAAAATGGCTCATCCATCAGCAGTATGTCTGAATCGCCACCAAGCACACGTGCAAGTTCTACTCGCTGCCGCATACCTCCTGATAATTGATGTGGGTAATGATTCTCAAATCCTTCGAGATAGATCAATGCAATCAGCTCACGTAATTCCTGTTCTCTCTTTGATGCATCATTGATTCCACGCAAACCAACGGCAATATTTTCTGTAACTGTCAGCCAGGGAAAGAGGCCATCTGACTGATAAACGGTGCGAATGATTCCTTCGCGGTGAATGATGCCTGAAGTAGGCTCAATATAGCCGGAGAGTAAATTTAAAATCGTTGTTTTCCCGCATCCCGAAGGGCCAACTAACACAACAACTTCACCATGCGTGACAGATAGATTCAGATCACTGAGTACGGACACAGGTCCGTAACTATGTGAGACCTGATCGAGAGTAAGCCTGGTGTCAGATAATTTATCGCTCATATCCCCAACGGACTCCTGGTAGTTTAGTGAATTGAGCTAACAAACGATCGATGCCCATTCCCAATAAGCCAATGACGATCATATAGCAAACTGCGGAATCCAGTCGCAATCCGTTACGTGCTTCCCAGATCCCATAACCTAAGCCATCCTGACAACCCACCATTTCAGCAGCAACGATCACTACCCATGAAATGCCATAGGTTACCCGTAATGCTGTGATGATTTCCGGTAAAACAGCAGGGAAGGTCACTTTAGTCAGCAACTCAACTCCTTTGTAATTGTAGTCCCGGGCAATACGAAAATAGATGCTCGGAATGGTGGAAACAGCAACCATGGTGGCTAATGCGAGTGGAAAAAATGTAGCCATAAAAATGAGGAAGATGGCAGGTTTGTCACCGATGTGAAACCATAAGATGGCGAAAGGGATCCAGGCTAATGGAGACAAAAACCTAAAGAAATTCAGCAGCGGAACAAACGCCTGCCGGGCTAACAAATTTTGACCCAACCATAATCCAAAAGGAACCCCTAAGAAGACTGAGATCACAAATCCGACTCCTACGCGCCAAAGGGATGCAATAATATCATTGACCAGCCTCCCTGCCTTTATCTCTTCCAGGAAACTATAAAAAACAGATCCCGGAGAAGGAAAAGCATATGCCGGAAAAAGCTGGAATTTAGAAATGAGATACCATATCAATATCATCCCTAAAAGCACGAACAGAGGTATGATCATTCGCTGCAGCTTTCCGGCCTTCCAGCTTAAGTTGCTTTCAATTGTTTTATTGGTTTTCATGCTTTATTCTCACCCGTGCAATGTAGCGAAATGATCATTTCAAAAATGAAAGTAGAAAGATTAGTGCAGATGAGCGATGCTTGTGAAAGAAGATAAGATGGTATGGGGAAATTCTAATTATATTTTAATATCTGAACTAATTTCACAGAATGCAAATAATGAAAAGATAACATTTGGATGAATGACAACATGTCACCCTTTCAGCGTGTTAACATTGGAATTAATCATCCATCAACAACCATGAAAACAAAAAAGCAAGGCTGGTTTGAACAGTTTGCCACCAAAGCCACCCGGGCTACGGGCAGCAATTTAGCATTCACGATAGCCTGCTCCGCTATACTCCTTTGGCTGGCTACAGGGCCCATATTTGATTTCTCAGATACCTGGCAACTCGTCATCAATACCGGGACGACGATTATTACCTTTCTGATGGTCTTTCTGATCCAGAAAACGCAAAATAAAGACGCCCTCGCTCTCCAGATCAAACTGAATGAACTGGTAGCTGCCAGTGAACATGCCAGTAACAGGATCGTCAGTGTTGAGGATTTATCAGAGGAAGAATTGATCCGGTTGAATAATTATTATACAAAGCTGGCAGAGATCACCAGGAGAGAAAAAGACCCAAAAGCTTCCAGGTCCATTGAGGATACCAATATCCTGAAGGATGAAAAAGACAAAATCCAGGGCAAGATCGATGACATCACTAAACCTTAAATGAATTGATTGTAGCCTGAGAAGAAGGATTTGGGTAAATCTGTATATCTTTTTCGATCAATCGGATGAGCCATGAAATTTTTCTTTTGTTTTTTATTCCCTTTCATTTTCGCATTTACCTGTCAACGAGTTCCTCCAAACCAGTTGCAGGTGAAATCCCCTGAATCAAAAGTGAAGGTTGCTTTTAAGCTGGATAAAAACAGCAGACCGTTTTACCAGGTATATTATTATGATAAATTGGTGATTGATAGTTCATATTTGGGATTTGATCTCAATCATACTGAAGATCTTAAGGATCAATTTCAGATCATTGCTTATACGGCTAATACATTCGATGAGACATGGGAGCAACCCTGGGGTGAAGAGCGATATATCCGCAATCATTTCAATGAGCTCAAAGTTTCTTTACAGGAGAAGGATGGATTGGCCAGAAAGCTCGATGTGGTTTTCCGCGTTTATGATGATGGAATTGGATTTCGCTACGAATTTCCACAGCAAAATAATCTTGATGAATTTGAGATCATCGATGAGCTGACGGAATTCAACATGGCCGGTGATTATTCAGCATGGTGGATCCCTGCATTTGAACCCGTACAGTTTGAGTATTTGTTTCGCAATACACCTTTGTCACAAATGGGTAAGGTTCATACACCCGTGACGTTCAAAGCGAATGAACATATTTATATCAGCATTCATGAAGCGGCGTTGAAAGAGTACACCAGCATGGTAGTAGATGCATGTTGTGGTACCAGGCTTAAGGCTTATCTCTATCCGGATGATAATGTAAATCAGAGCAGAGCTTTTGTCAATGCTCCTGCGCAGACACCGTGGAGAACTATTCAACTTGCAAGTAGACCGGGAGATCTCATAACCTCATATCTAATTCTAAATCTCAATGAGCCAAATAAACTTGGAGATGTATCGTGGGTAAAGCCAGGAAAGTATGTAGGTATTTGGTGGGAAATGCATATCAACAAAGCTACCTGGGCTTCAGGGCCATTGCATGGTGCTACCACGGCTAACACGAAAAAGTATATTGACTTTGCATCAAAACATGGTTTTGTTGGTGTGCTTGTAGAAGGATGGAATATTGGATGGGATGGAGACTGGACAAAAAATGTTCAAAATTATCTGGAACCATATCCTGATTATAATTTACCGGAGCTCAGTAAATATGCAGCTTCAAAAAGTGTTTACCTGATCAGTCATCATGAAACAGCTGCCAATATTGATAATTATGAAAGGCAGTTAGAGGACGCATTTCAATTATTGGAAAAATATGGCATGAAGGCTGTCAAGACCGGTTATGTTGAAAGCGGAAACATGCTGACGAATGGTAAAACACATTTTGGCCAGACATATGTAGATCATTTTCATAAAGTGATTCAGATGGGTGCTAAACATAAAATCGCCATTGTCGCCCATGAACCAATTAAGGATACCGGTGAACGAAGGACATATCCGAATATGATCTCGCGCGAAGGTGCGCGTGGACAGGAATTCAATGCATGGTCTGATGACGGAGGCAATCCACCTGATCATGATGTGATCCTTCCATTTACGAGGTTATTATCTGGCCCTATGGACTTCACTCCGGGTGTATTTGATATCACAATTCCGAATAAACCTAATAACCAGGTCAATACTACATTAGCCAAACAACTGGCTTTGTATGTCACCGTCTACAGTCCTGTTCAGATGGCCTGCGATCTGCCGGAGCATTATGAAAAATATCCGGATGCATTTGAGTTCATTAAAGAAGTGGGTGTTGATTGGGAAACAACAAAAGTCCTTGAAGCAGAAATAGGAGAGAAGCTGATCATCGCCCGGAAAGAACGAAATACAGAGAATTGGTCTGTAGGAGCCATCACAGATGAAAAATCGAGGAATGTGCGTATCCCGCTGGATTTTCTCAACGATGGACAAACATATACGGCAAAGATTTACAAGGATGGCCCGAATGCTCACTACAAGACAAACCCTGAATCGTATTTAATTGAAACGCGAAAAGTAAAATCGACTGATCGGATTGATGCGAGATTGGCAGAAGGTGGTGGATTGGCGGTGAGTTTGTTTATGGAGAAGAGTTAATTCATTTCACAGAAGGTCCCCTGAGTTTGCCGAATGGAAAGTGCCATATCACAGGAGGTCCCTGAGCCACCTTACTGAACTTGTCGAATGTATTGTCGAAGGGCATGAAAGAGATCTCCCAATCACCTTCCTCTCGCCGCACCGAAACCTTCAGACAAAAGTTAATTTGTTTCTCAGGGACCTCCAATGAAATGAAATCGCAATTT
>JANMVA010000242.1:0-1582 GCA_031392195.1 Saprospiraceae bacterium
CAAACGTAAACTTACGACACGGTTATAGACTATAACAGAAGGAATAGTGATTAGGTCAAATGGGGAATCCCAAATCCATAGATTAAACCTTCCTTACCTTCCATTGTCTAACCCTTCGCAGGCAGATCTGATGACAGATGAAACCATATTGGAACTCATCCGGCTCCCCGGGAAACGGGAAGACGGATTTAAGCACCTGGTCCTGAAATACCAGGAGCGGCTGTACCATGTGGTGAGGAATCGGACAACTACACACGAAGATGCCAATGATATTTTGCAGAATACATTTCTGAAAATATTCAGGCACATCGATAGCTTCGAAGGAAGATCAGAGATTTTTACCTGGATGTACAGGATCTGCATGAATGAAGTGAGCAACCATCAAAAGAAAAACTCCAGGATAAAGGTCATGGAGATCAATCAGCATGATCCCATCGCTGCAGAACCATTTATGGATTCAGCCGAGTTGATGAATTCACTGGAGAAAGTAATATCAGGACTACCGGATCGCCAACAAATGGTTTTCCGCATGAGATATTTTGATGAATTGTCGTACAAACAAATAGCAGAAGTTTTGCAGGTGACAGAAGGAGCATTAAAAGCGTCTTTTCATCATGCAGTTAAAAAGATCGAAGCAGAATTTCGTTCAAAGCAAATATTATAGTTGACATGGAAACAGAAGAAAGAGAAGAAGGGATGCAAGAGGAGCTGAACAGGATCTCATCCGGATTGCCCCGGAAGAAGATGAATACTCCGCCTCCAGGATATTTTGATGCATTACCTGACCAGGTATTAAACCGATGGTCAGATGAGCAGTCCAAGCTATCGATCAAAAGATTATCATGGAAACAGGTGATCAGCATGGCGGCGGTAATGACGGGAATTACAATCGGAGGATGGATGATATTCAATTCTCCCAATGATCATGTGTTGGCGCCCATCACGGCTGCAGAAGCATACCAGTACATCAATGAAAACATAGAAGAGTTTGAAGCCCTCATCGAACCACAGGCAGAAAACATCATGACAGCAACGGAAATTCCAAAAGAGGATATCCGGGAATACCTTATCGAAGAGCTGCAGGATGGAGATCCTGAGGAATTATTTTAGATAACACACAAAAACTAATACAATGACTTTCAAATCATTCATATTTAATTTTCTCTTTTTGGCTTTACCTGTGATTGGTTTTGCACAGAAGCCGGGAGGTCCGGGTCCTTTAAAGCAGGAATCCAGGGAGCGAATCGATGCGCAACGTGTCGCATTTATCACGGCCAAATTGAGCTTATCACCTGATGAGGCCGCTAAGTTCTGGCCTGTCTATAATGAGCATAAGGAGTCGCTGAAAAAACTTCGTGACGACATCGAGCGTCCTGACCTGATCGATGTAACGGATAGTGAAGCAAATGCGATCATCGAGCGACATCTGCAAATGGAGGAGAAAAAGCTGGAGCTCAACAGGAATTTATATACAAAGCTTCGTACTGCCATCTCACCAAAAAAGATCCTCTTGCTTCATGCTGCAGAGCGTGAATTCAATCGCGAACTGTTGAAGAGAGCGAATGATTTTCGTAGAGAAAAA
>JANMVA010000248.1:0-3580 GCA_031392195.1 Saprospiraceae bacterium
ATACGCTGGATGCAGGTGATGGTTTATGCAAAGAGGATGTCGTTCGGATGGTCGTGACCGAAGGACCTGTCAGGGTGCAGGAATTGATTGAATGGGGTGCGCGATTTGACCGGGAAGAAGATGGTGAATATAATCTCGGACGCGAAGGGGGCCATACGGAAAACAGGATCCTTCATTATAAGGACATCACCGGTTGGGAAATCCAACGCACACTGATTGAAAAATCACAACAGTATCCGAATATTGAAATTCTTCAAAATTGTTTTGCCATTGATCTGCTGACACAACATCATCTCGGATACAATGTCACAAGACTGACTCCGGATATCGAATGTTATGGTGTGTATGCACTTGATAAAAGCAATCTTGATGTTAAAACACATCTTGCCAGGATCACTATTTTAGCAACGGGTGGCGCGGGGCAGATCTATCGGGCAACAACCAATCCGATCATTGCCACAGGTGACGGCATGGCGATGATGTACAGGGCTAAAGGCCGCATGAGCAATATGGAGTTTGTGCAATTTCATCCAACGTCATTGTACAATCCCGCTGTAGAAAGTCAGGCGTTTTTAATTTCTGAAGCAGTGCGTGGCTTTGGTGCCATCCTTCGGACATTGGATGGTGAAGAATTCATGCACAATTATGATGAGCGAAAAAGTCTGGCGCCACGTGACATCGTAGCCCGCGCGATTGATAATGAAATGAAAAAGCTCGGAGATGAATTTGTGTACCTCGATTGCAGGCATTTGAACATGGAAGAGTTTAAGCTTCACTTTCCGAACATCTATGAAAAATGTCTTGCTGCGGGCATTAATGTGGAGAAAGACATGATACCGGTAGTTCCTGCATGTCATTATTTCTGTGGTGGTATCATGGTGGATAAACGTGGCCGAACATCGATCAACCGTCTATATGCTGCCGGAGAATGCACAGCATCCGGATTACACGGTGCTAATCGTCTTGCATCTAATTCGTTATTGGAAGGGCTTGTGTACGGTCACAACATTGCACTGGAAGTTGTCCGTACGATCGATGAATACTCACACAAAGAAGGAATACCCGGCTGGAATGCGATGGGTACTACGGATCCCAAAGAAATGGTCCTCATCACGCAGAGCTGGAAAGAATTGAAAGACATCATGAGCAGTTATGTCGGAATCGTGCGATCGAATGTTCGATTACGTCGCGCATTAGATCGTTTGTTTCTACTCTATCAGGAGACGGAAAGTTTGTACAACAGCACTACGCTCTCACCGCAGTTGTGTGAATTGAGAAATCTCATCACGATAGCTTATCTCGTCACGCGCTCAGCCTCGATGCGGAGGGAAAGCAGGGGATTGCATTTTACGACGGATTATCCGGAGCAGTTGGATCATTTGGAGGAAACACTGGTATAAGAACGTGAGAAACGTGAGATTGTGAGAAACGTGAGAAAGCCAAAGCATGGCTTTGGTCCTGCCATCGGAAAGATGCTAGCGGGATGAGAAAGTGAGAATGAGAAAACGAGAAAATGAGAGTTTGATAGTATAAATCTTTGGCTAAGCTTTTCAAAAGAATGAGTTCAGGTGAACAATATCGGTCGTGTCTAAATCACTTTTAGATCAACCATTGAAAATGAAAATTGCAGCGATAAATATATTTATGAAAAAGGGTCCCCGGTTGGTTGGTGTAGTAAGAGGTTGAGGTTCAGCAGGTCGAACCATTAGGGGATTTAGGGGTTTTAGTTTTTCCCCTCCACATCAACCTTGATCCTCTCATCCCGGTTCGCCAATTCCCATGCGGTATGAAATGCAAGGCGCGCAATTGTTTCCGCTTTCCCATACATCAGTTTGTCAGGCGTGTCAGTGGGACGATGATAATCATCATGCACACCGGAAAAATAAAAGATAGCGGGGATCCCTTTCTTCGCAAAGTTGTAGTGGTCTGAGCGGTAGTAAAACTGGTTGGGATCATCTTCGGCATTGTAGGTGTAGTCAAGCTCGAGATTGGTGTACTTCTCATTGACTGCTTCATTGATACTGTGAAGTTGTGTGCTGAGACGATCAGCTCCGATCACGTAGGTATAATTCTTATTTAAATGATTGCCATCTGTTCTGCCGATCATATCAATGTTGACATTTGCAACGGTATTCTCTAAAGGAAAGATGGGATGTTCGGCATAATACTGAGAGCCAAGTAACCCTTTTTCTTCGCCTGTCACGAGCATGCATAATACGCTTCTGCGTGGACCATCACCTTTCGCTTTGGCCATGGCCATGGCTTCTGCAATTTCAATGACAGCTGATGTGCCTGAAGCATTGTCATCAGCGCCAAAATATATATCATTACCTCGCTTTCCTAAGTGATCATAATGTGCTGTGATGACCACGATCTCCTCTTTGAGCTTAGGATCTATACCTTCGATGTAAGCGAGAACATTCATACCCGGTGTAGATATTATATTGTGAATCGGAGTCCACTGCATATTGACCGGAATAACAACTTTGCCCGGTTTGCCTTTTTGCGTTATTTTATTTCTGATTTTGATAACCTTATTTCGCTTTGCACCAACTATTCGCTCTGCAAGTGCAGGTGTCAACATTGCGTGTGGCAAAAAATCCGCAGTCAGGGTATCGGGTGAGCCCATCAATGTAGAACCACTCAGTAAAAATTTCCTGGCCATCATGACATTGTCACGAAACCGGTCGTCTATGATCCATAAAGAAGCTGCACCCGCTCTTTTCGCTGCCAGGATTTTCACAAATGGGTTTTGAGACCATTCAGACAAACTGTCATTTCCCGAAATGCGATAATTACCATTTTTATCTACCGGTTCACCGGCATAAACAAGAAGATGCTGACCGGTAAATTTTTTACCTGCATAATCCGAATACACTTTATCATCAATCCCATAACCCAAAAAAGTCAGTGATGAAATATTGAACGTTTTATCACTAACAGGAAAATATTGAGGAATGGAGAGAAAATCTTTCAGGTGTTCTATTTTCTCACCGTTCACTGTCAGGTCTATTGAATTCCATTTGATCGATGAGAAGGCAACTTCCTGGAAGTAATTATTATCGCCCGGGACAACAGGAATGCCATCATCTGAAAATTGTTGAGCGATATAATTTGCTGCAAGGAGATTTCCGGGCGAACCGGTTTCTCTTCCTTCGAATTCTGTCGACGCTAATTTATAGACGTGCTCGCGCAATGAATTGCTATCGATCGTGGAGGCATAGTGCGCTGCTGTCGATATGGGTTGAGCAACTATTTCCAAAGAAATAAACAGGGTGAATACCAGAAAGAAATGTTTCATCGGTTGATTAATTATCCTTGTAAACTGTCTGGTCTTTCGTAGGTCACTTCGATCCCGAGAGCTTTCGGGACTCAGTGACCAACAGATTTCAAATGGAGACGGCCTCGTCTGTGTCGAGGTAAAAGTCTGCAGGTCGTTGAGTCCCGATAGCTATCGGGATCGAAGTGACCAACGAAAGACCAGATAGTTTACAAGGATAATTAATCAACCGATGAAACATTTCTTTCTGGTATTCACCCTGTTTATTTCTTTGGAAATAGTTGCTCAACCCATATCGAC
>JANMVA010000276.1:0-2114 GCA_031392195.1 Saprospiraceae bacterium
GATGGATTAGTCAAACATTACGGATACAATTCACGACTGGACCTGTATTATGATATCGCCATTGATCAGTTTGATATGGCGCAGATCAGGGAGTTTGAAGTTGAGGGAGGTAAAATTATTTTCCCTGTCAAACAACCTCAGCGTACCAGTGTCACTGACACAGAACAACCTACATCACCTGCGCTTGGAAAGAATGATGTTCAGCCGAGGATCAGCATTGGTGGTGAAGATGCAGAGCAATATAAATATGCACTTGCCACATGTTGTAACCCGGTGGTTGGCGATGAAATATTTGCTTATGTCACTTCAAACGCCGGTCTAAAGATTCACCGCAGCAATTGTCCCAATGCAACGCATCTCATTGCCAGTTATGGGTACAGGGTCCAAAAGGCTGAATGGATCACATCAGGAAATGTACAATCGGTTGTCAATCTAAAAATCACCGGCGTCGATGATGGCCCGGGTGTCATCGAACGTGTGACGAATAAAATCAGTTCCGGATTAGGAATAAATATTCGTTCGTTGAGCATTGAAGGGAAAGAAGGATACTTCGAAGGCAAAGTATCACTTGTCGTACAGAATAAGAATCAATTGAACATGGTCATCCGTTCGCTGAAAAACCTGCAGGGAATTTCATCCGTCTACCGGGAAAATTAAATTCATGGCTAACACATCCCCCACTCCTCAACCAGGACGCGCATCATTTGAAGAAGTGCGCGAAATATTTTCCCGACATCTCGAAGAACATAATCTCCGACGTACACCGGAGCGCTATGCCATCCTCGAAGAGATTTATAGTCGTACGGATCACTTTGATGCAGAGGCACTTTACATCCACATGAAAAACTCGAATTACAGAGTCAGTCGTGCAACGGTGTATAATACTTTGGAATTACTGGTTAGTTGTGATCTGATCACCAAACATCAGTTTGGAAAAAATCTGACACAGTATGAAAAATCACACGGCTACAAACAGCACGACCATATTATTTGCCTCGACTGCGGCAAGGTGCTTGAATTCTGTGATCCCCGCATCCAGGCAATCAAAACGACGATGGGTGAGATTTTAAATTTCAAGATTATTCATCATAGCTTGAATTTGTTTGGGCAGTGTAAGGGGGGGTGTAAGAAAGGCTGAGGCGAAGGCGAAGGCGAAGGCAGAAAGCATGTCGAAGATCCCGCCATAGCGTTGGCAATGTTGCGGGAGAGCATGGAGCATGGAGCATGGAGCATGGAGCATGGAGTAAAATCATTCAATAGAACTAGAAGTTCCTTTCAAAGGAAACTTTTCAAAGCGGTTATAAAAAAAATTAGCCTCCTTACTGCGAGTTTATTGCTACTTATATGTTCTTGCGATAATAATGTATCAAACAACTTTAAAACAAAAAATTACCTGCTAGGTTATTGAGTATAAAACCTCAATTCCTTCGACTTGCTATTTCCTTTCAAATTCGTCCTTCGCCTTTTTCAATTTAGAAATCTGTGATATGAGTATGGACTGTTATCTTTGGACCTCAGGGCCGTGAGCCCTTTATTTATTCAGAGCAGTAACGAATGGCCGTAGATGTATTGTTAGGTCTTCAGTGGGGAGACGAGGGCAAGGGTAAGATTGTCGATTACCTGGCGGATCAGTATCAGTTAGTATGCCGGTTCCAGGGCGGGCCAAATGCAGGCCACACCCTGTATGTCGATGGCAAAAAGACCGTATTACATACCATCCCATCAGGTATATTTCACAAGCATCTCATCAATGTCATTGGCAATGGTGTGGTGATCGATCCGATTACACTATTACGTGAAATTGATACATTATCCATTGCAGATGATCAGGTAACAGACCGTCTGCGCATCGCCAAAAAAGCCCACCTGATCTTACCTACCCACAGACTGCTGGATATGGCCTCTGAAGCTTCAAAAGGTGCAGATAAGATAGGCTCCACCCTGCGCGGCATCGGTCCATGTTATATGGATAAAACAGGAAGGAACGGATTGCGTGTCGGTGATATCCTGAGCGACAACTTCAGACAGAAATACAATGCACTGCGCGAAAAACATCTTCGCCTGTTAAAACTGTACCCTCAATTAGATTTTGATCTCACAGCAGAAGAAGTAAA
>JANMVA010000307.1:0-3398 GCA_031392195.1 Saprospiraceae bacterium
TGACAGACCTCCATCAGTTGAAGAGAACGTTGAGCTGGAATGAGATCGATCAGACCTTGTACACAAGCCAAAGCATTGAATGGAGGAGAAAATATCTGCTGACTAAAACGGTCGATGCGGAATGGCAACAAGTCATCGAAGGACGTGATCGGTTTCTGGAAAAACGAAACGCAAGTCTGGATTATCTCCTGTCCAGGTTTGCCGAAGATCTGCGGGAGATGGACAATTACTTCTATTTATCCACAGATAATGTCAAAATCAACCGCCGGGAATATTTTGAGTTTCTAATTGATCTCAAACAGCGATTCTTAACTAATTACATATCCATCAGTGCCAACAGGGGAGCTGCAGTCAACAATTATGAGAACCTCTCCTATATCAATACCACTGTTTCAGGATATGAAGACAGGATCAGCAACCTGATTGGGTGTACGTTGATAGAAAATGGTAAGCGGAAAACGGCTAGTGATGTAGATATCACCAACAAAGAGGAGAGAGGTTATTTTCATTTCCTGGAGCATCTGATGTTGCGTATTCCTTTACTGAGCAATGAGACGATCATACAATTGCAGGCGAATGGGATCAACACGGAATTGTTGAGTATTTGTGGTGATGATGATTGTACAGCTTGCGAAGGAGAAGATCCCTATTCATTTACAGCCTCACTCGTTCTTCCGGCATGGTTGCCCGTGTATGCAGATGTCCATTACCGCGATTTTGTAGAAAAGCTGATCAGGCGAGAGACACCGGCCGGTGTATTGCTTCGTATTTGTTGGATTGATGAGGTCAGTATGAAGGACTACGAAGAGAAAATAGAATTGTGGTGGAAAGCCAGATTTGAATTGTACCAGAGCGATGCACAAACCTACCAGGCGTCTTTACTGACTTATATCGAACGACAGAACCAATTCGTCATCACCCTGAAGAGTCTGCGCAGTGAGTATTTCAAAGCTACACTTCATGGGTGCGATGACGAAGGAGAAGAAAATAATACCAGGATCTTTTTAGACAGGACATTTTTAGGCAAGCCTTAAATATTTTAATCATGATCAATACATTACCCGAATTCGAATCACGTCAGGTACTGACCAGCGATGAACTCAATTGGCTTACGTGCTATCTCGATTCGCAAAACCGGCAGACAAGACGCTTTCTCATTGGTTGCGGCCTGATCGGTGGCCTGCAGGTAAAGCTTGTCAACAATACCGTACAGATCACATCCGGATGCGGCCTGACGAGCGCGGGGCATATTGTATCTGTACAAAATGATCTGGCCGATTTTGTTACCTATACCAAAGTGAGAAAGTATGAACAGAAAAGCAAAGAGAAATTCGCATACCATTACCTGAGTGACATGGATCCGGCAGAAGAAGACTATTCGAAATCTGTGGAGTTGGCTTCCATTTACTTTCAGGGTTTCCAACAGGATGTTCTGGAATTATGCGAGGATACAGTGAATGATGCTGTTGCCATCGTGGGAAATAATCTGCAGGACAAAGTCGTGATGATCTTCGCTGAGATCATTCAGAAAGAATTAAAAGACTGTGAAGACGACAATTGCCAGGAGCGTGGAAAAAAATACCTTTTCAACACACGTCCACTGGTTGTTTCCAAATCAGATGCGATCATTTTACTCAATAATGAATATGGCCTCCAGACAAATGATGAGACAATCATTGGAAAACTTGCTTTTCCGTGGATGCACCTGCCCAATATTAACCTGCTCAAACCCGCTTTCTCAGCCGCTTCTGTCAATGATACATTTGATGAGGCCATCGTTCAGAATGAATACCTGCGGTGTATCAACAATTTTGTGGAGCAGTTCAGCCTGATAAAGATTAGAGTCGATGAGACAATTGGTAATCTCAAAAACTATTGTAGTTCTTCGAAATCAGGTTTTGCCATTGCAGACAAACTGATCAATGTGATCAATAGCAATGCACCTGCAGGGAAGCCACTGGTGAACTGCCAGGTTGTCTATGATTATATCTGGTGCTTTGTCAAAGCTTACCAGGAATTGCAACTGGAGAGCCAGGCACTCAGAGCAAAATGTTCAACAAAGGAAAATGCATTTCCTAACCATGTCTTCGCCGGTTTGATCCAGACGCAGAATGATGATTTTGATGCAAGCATCTCCCGCACCCAAAGCATATTCAGGCATGCCTTCCAGTCGCGGTTTGTTCAAACCGAACAGGCGCATGTGAGCAGGTCAGTTTCTGTTTTAATCAACAGGCTGCGATTAATTGTCGATCAGTTTGACAATGCGTTATTAGCTGCATTAAAAGCCATTAAAGTCACGCCGGGTGGAAATCTGTATGAACGATTATCCGCACAGGCCATTCCATATTATCTAAAATCACCTGTCTCTACAGCCTGGAGTACATCCCGGAGCACACAGCAGAACCTGGGTACTTACATCACCAGTTATCCAAGCGTCAATGAATCTCAGCCTGCTTCGATCAGTCTGCAATACAACATACTTCCTTCCGCTTTCCAGGGTGATCATTCCTTTTTCCGTGTGGAAGGTGTGCATGGTCGACCGGCTCTGGAGGCATTAAATACGGTATTTCAGCTTCGCAAAAAACATGGTTTGCCTTTTGAAGTGCTGATGCTTCGGCTAAATGAAAAAGCTCCATTCAGTCATGCATTCAATTTTACCATCAATGAGGATGTTGAAAGCATGTATCAAGTTATCAGAGCTGAACTCGTCAAACAGATCAGTCTGAATACATCTTATTTGTGGAGCCTGCAGCTGAAGGATGGAAAGTTTGAACCAACCAAGGCAGCCCTGATCAAGGCACTGGAACAATCATACATGATTTTCCTGGGGGATCTCAATACCACCCTGCTGACCAACCCGATCACCATGATCCTCAGTGATGCAGTGATCGCCAGCAATATAGCGATCAGTAACGCATCCAAATCAGAAGTGGTCGAAGCCAAGTTTAAGGAACTGCAAGTCACAGTAGCAAAGGAAAAACAGCCGACCGGAACATTTATGAAGAAGAATTATGCTGCAGCCGCCGGACTGGATATCGAGGCGATGAAAGTAAAGAATTTCCTTCCTGATATTTTTGAATTTGAGATTGGTGTTTTGTTTTTCAATAATCTCGGTAACCTGGTCAACAGCATCAAAACAAGTGAAAAATTTAGTAAGACCACGGAAATCAGTTTCTATACACACATGCTGACAGTGGTCAAATCCATGCGCAAGTCTGAGAAACTGGATGCCCTTTTCCTCATGTCCCTTCAGCTTTACAGCTCACTGAAACTTCAGGAACAATATCTGACAGAAAATTTCCTGGAAATCGATATTAAAAAATACAAGGATAATCTCAATAATCATCTGATGCCGTCCAGTTCAGGTATTTATTCATATCTGAAAGGCAAGACCGGTG
>JANMVA010000347.1:0-2552 GCA_031392195.1 Saprospiraceae bacterium
TATTGGGGATGAAATATTGGGTCAACTGCCCGCAATCATCTGAAGGATCAACATGGACAACATCAGATATTTCGAAACAATCCGTTGTCACCGTAATGGTGTATTCACCCGGTGACATAATGTCAATGGATGCATTCGTAACGCCTATACTCCAAACATACTGAGCAGCAAATGGCTGTGTTGCATCCAGCGTCAGAATGTCTCCCGGACAAATGAACAGTGAATCAAGTTGCACGCCCGGGATATTCGAATCAATGTCCACGATAACCTCATCGTAAGCAACTCCGCATTCATTAGAAATCGTAAGAGAATACAATTGCTCTGTATCGGCCGTGATCATTGGGGAAACACTGCCATCCTGCCATAGCAATTGATCTGTTGTAACGGGTGCTTGTAAGATGGCAGATTCACCGGCACATATTATAACATCGGGACCAAGCGAAAACGGAGCCGGCGTCGAGCGGTAAGAAATAATAATGGAATCTGTGTTAACCCCGCAATCATTTGAGTGTTGAAGAGAATACACTCCCGGCGTTGTCACAACAAAATCGGTAGAGTGACTTCCATCCTGCCAGGTGATGATCGTTTCCGGATCAACATCAGATGTAAGAATTATCATTTCATTGTCGCACAACAAGGTATCAGGACCAAGTTTGGGATCCGGATGTGCAGAAAATTGAACTGCAATGGTATCATCATCCTCACCGCATGCATTTGAAATGTGAAGTGTAAGAAGTGCATCCAATGAAATTTTATAAAACGGATCTGATGATCCATCATGCCATGTAAAAACGACACCGCTGATACCTGCCTGAATGGTCACTGTATCTCCAAAGCACGCATTGACATCGGGTCCAAGATCCAATTGAGGACCCTCGGTGTTTTCTTCGATCATCAATGAATCAGTTGAAGTTCCACACACATTTGAAATCGTAAGAATAACCAGACCAGCTTGTATTGTAGAAAAAGATGTTCCGGTCGTGCCATCCTGCCACAAATATTCCACATCCAGAATACCGGGATCGATCGTGATCATTTCACCCGGACACAAGAACTGATCAGGTCCCAACAATAACTCCGGAATGTCGGGTAAAAGAGAGACGATCAACGTGTCTGTAGAGATACCACATGCATTCGCGATCTCGACACTATACATTCCACTTTCAGTAATGGTGATCTGATTATCATGCGAGCCATCAAACCAGTTAATGCTGACATCCGGAACATTCACTTGCAACAATAAAATATCGAATGCACACAAAGCAGTATCATTTCCAAGATCAATTTGAGGAATGTCTGGCAATACATTTGTGTATAATGTATCGTATGATTGACCACATGCATTTGAAACTTCGATGGTGATTTGTCCTTCACTATTTACCAGGAAGTCAGGACCGGTCGATCCATCATGCCACATCCAGCTATCTGCATTAGCGAGATCGGGAGCAATAAGTTGTGATTCTCCTTCACACAGTTGTATATCATTGCCCAATTCAATGACTGGCAATGATCCACCATCAACGATCAGTACTGAATCTAAATCACTACCACAGCTATTGTTTACGGTTAACCTGTATGTACCGGGAGTATTTACAGTCAGCGTCGAAAGAGTGGTACCATCGCTCCATAAATAATCAACACCACCGATCCCCGCATCGAGTATTACTTCGGAGTCAGCACACAAGTGAACACTATCCGCCAGGTCAAGCTGAGGCGGAGCGCCATTGGCAGAAACAAGAACCGTATCCGTACCTGTACCGCATTCATCCGAAACGGTGACCATATATGCTCCTGCGGATGATATGATCAGCGAATCTGCAGTGCTCATATCCTGCCACAAGTATGCATCAAATGTATTTCCTGCAAAAAGTGTCACTACACTTCCGGGACAAAGTGCTATATCCGGACCAAGGTTTGGAAATAACGAATCAGCATTGAACTGAATATCTACACTATCACGTCCAATACCACAGATCGTCGTCACTTGCAAAAAATATTGTCCTGAATTTTGCACAAGCAATGAATCATCAATTGTGCCATCCTGCCACAAATAAGCTCCCTGATCACCGGTGCTGAATAACCAAATACTATCTCCTTCACAACCTATCATATCATCCGGCAGTGTTACGGTTGGCAAAATGTCAGCCACCACAACCTGTATGGTGTCCATTCCACTTCCGCATGCATTTGTGACGGTGACACTATATTGACCCGCGGTAGTTACAATCAATTGCGGAAATGTGCTCCCGTCCTGCCACACCAATGAAGTAATACCGGAACCTAACACTTCCAATGTATCTGGTAATTGTGCAGCACATGTGGTTATATCAGCACCAAGGTCGACCTGTGGACCTTGAGACAGTGTCACCAGGATTTGATCATCGTATGTATCACATCCATTTGTCACTGTGACACTATACAATCCGGGCAAGGTTATTTCATAGAGATTTTCAGAGCTACTATCCTGCCAGACATAACTTCCCTGATCTTCGTCAAACTCATATGTGATAGTTTCTCCATTGCAAATGGATACTTCATCGGGGCCAAGATCG
>JANMVA010000426.1:0-4023 GCA_031392195.1 Saprospiraceae bacterium
TAATTTCTTTTCCCCATGGGCATCGATAACAATATGGATCTTCCACATGTATAATGTTGGGCATCTGCTGCGAATCAGATGGGATCTTTCTCGGATCACCGCCTGCTGTCATCGCCCCATACGATGCACCATGAAATGCACGATAACGTGCAAGGATTTTATGTTTACCTGTATAAAGCCTTGCCAGCTTAATTGCATTTTCAATCGCTGAAGCACCACACACAGTAAAGAATGTTTTATTGAGATTACCTGTTGTGATTTCCGCCAGCTTTTTCCCCAGCAATCCACGAACTTCCGTTACACATGAAGGAGTGACAAAGCTCACCTTCTCCATTTGTTCCACCACCGCCCTCGTCACACGTTGATTACCATGACCAATATTGACATTCATCAGCCCGGAAGAGAAGTCGAGATACCGCTTGCCGTCGTAATCGTAGAGATAGACACCTTCGGCATACTTGACAGCGATTGGATTCAGACCGGATTGTTTACTCCAGGAGAATAATGTGTAGTCGAAGTTATCCTGTAAGATCTGTGATTTGTCTGTTTCAACGGAAAGTGCCATGCTGCCAGTTTATATTGACGAATTTACGAATTACGAATGACGAATTAAAAGCTGTGGTCAAGTGATTCTGATGAATAGTTGGAAATTTTCAATTAATTCACTAGGAAATATTCAAAAGGGTTATTAGTTTTATTGTTCACCAAAGTTGAAACAAATGGATACCAATGCCTTAAAGGATCGCTTTAAGAAATTCGCAATTGCTATTGTTAGAGCAACAGAGAAATTTCCGAAGGAGAGTGTTTACTTCATTGTGAAGGACCAGATTATCAGATGCTCCACATCTTCAGCATCAAATTACAGAGCTGTTTGCCGTGCTAAATCCGGACGCGATTTTATTAATAAGCTTAAGATTGTCGAAGAAGAGCTTGACGAAACCCTATTCTGGTTGGAGTTTACAATGGATATAAATTCTAACCTTATTTCCCTACTAGAACCACTGCACCTTGAGGGTGACGAGTTATTAAGGATAACGGTAGCTTCCTTAAAAACTTCAAGAAGAAATCAGTCGTCGAAAGCAAAAATGGCCTTCAGCAAAAAGAGGATTTAGAAATAGTGAAAATTTTTACATTCGTCAATCGTAATTCGTAATTCGTCATTCGAATATGTCCGACAGTCTCTACAGCAAAGATTTGGCCCCTATCCCACAAAGCCTCCGTACCTGGAATACCTGGAACTACACCGCCCTATGGATCAGCATGAGCCTCTGCATTCCCACTTACATGCTCGCGAGCTCATTGATCGAAGGCGGGATGAATTGGTGGCAGGCGATATTGACTATTTTTTTGGGAAATTCAATTGTGTTGATTCCAATGATATTAAATGGACATGCAGGTGCAAAGTATGGAATACCTTTTCCCGTCTTAGCGCGTGCCAGTTTTGGAACAAGACTGGCAAATCTTCCTGCAATGCTCAGAGCAATTGTTGCATGCGGTTGGTTTGGGATACAGACATGGATTGGTGGATTTGCATTGTACCAGATGTTGAGGTTATGGATTCCCGGATTGCAAACATTGCCACAGATTTTTCCTGAGTCATGGGGATTGGCAACAGGTCCGGCGATTACATTTTTTCTTTTCTGGCTTTTGAATATGTTGGTTGTCTATTTTGGAGTCGAGAGCATTCGGAAGTTATTGGTGTTTAAAGCGATCTTCCTTCCCTTCGCAGCTTTAGTGCTCTTGTTTTGGGCGATTGATGCAGGGAATGGATTGGGTCCCATACTTTCACAACCGGCTAAATTTGAAACCAGTGCTGCGTTTTGGAATTTCTTTTTTCCGGCACTGACAGGAATGGTTGGATTTTGGGCAACACTTTCATTGAATATTCCCGATTTCACGCGCTATGCTAAAAGTCAGAAGGCGCAGGTGACAGGGCAGGCCATTGGTTTGCCGAGTTCCATGACATTGTTTTCATTTATCGGTGTAGTGGTGACATCAGCTACATTTATAATTTATGGTGAAACAATTTGGGATCCCGTAGTGTTGGCGGGCAAGTTTGAAAATAAATTGTTGGTGAGCATTGCAATGATTGCCGTGGCCATTTCAACTTTGGCTACTAACATTGCAGCGAACATCGTCAGTCCTGCAAACGATTTTGCAAACTTATCGCCTTCGAAGATCAATTTTCGAATGGGTGGATTTATTACAGGGATTATCGGAATTATGATTTTTCCATGGAAATTGATTTCAGATCCGAATGGTTACATTTTCACGTGGTTGATCGCTTACTCCAGTTTATTAGGACCGATCGGAGGGATTATGATAGCAGATTATTTTTTTATACGAAAAAAGGAATTGATGGCTGAAGAGCTTTATTCACATAGTGGTCGATATGGGTACAGGAATGGAATTAATTATTGTGCACTGATTGCCTTGCTGGCGGGTATTATTCCGAATGTTCCTGGTTTTTTAGTTACCGTGCACCTGGTTCCAAAAGAGAACGTTCCTCTGTGGATCGCGAATCTTTATCACTATGCATGGTTCGTTGGTTTCGCAGTTTCATTTGTTGTATATCTGATCATGATGAGAAAATACAGGGATCATGGATGAATATTTGAAAATCGCTTTAGCTGAAGCGAAGAAAGGCAGAGATGAGGGCGGCATCCCTATCGGATCAGTACTGGTGCGTGAAGGTGTGGTTCTTGGACAAGGCCATAACAGGCGTGTGCAATATGGTGATCCCATCGCCCACGCAGAAATTGATTGCCTGCGAAATGCCGGCAGGGTTGGGAATTACCGCGATACTGTTTTGTATTCTACATTAATGCCTTGTTATCTCTGTGCAGGAGCAGTGGTTCAATTTGGCATTAAAAAAGTCTACGCTGGTGAAGATGAAACCTTCAGTGGTGCCAAAGAATTTATGGAATCACACGGCGTCGAAGTCATCAATCTCCAATCCGAAGAATGCAAGCTGATGATGCGGGAGTTTATTGCGAAGCATCCTGAGTTGTGGTTTGAGGACATCGGCAAACTTTAGAATTACGAATTACGAATGACTCACTAGATGTGTACGACCAATGACCAATGACGAAAGACCAATCCTGTTTGCCCCATCGCCTCGCATTCTCAGTAACCGTGGAGAAATAAGTCAGCGCAAATCAGTGAAATCAGCGGCTACCTAAATAGGCATTGTGCAATAGGCAATTTGCAAAATGCAAAAGTTTAATTAGCGTGAATTCGCGAAATTAGCGGCGAAAAAGCATTGAGCATACTTGGACTTGCTCATCTCAACCTCGTGCTATAGCTTACCAACCCCAACTCACCGACCATCCGGTATGATTTACGGTGCGCGTCCGGAATGGTTCGACTTGCTTGCGCTTATCCTGTGCGACAGCTCACCAACCGTCCGGCATCCTAGTGGTAAGCACAAGTATATACCCTTTTGAATAACTTGTGTCATCGTAAGAATTCGTAATTCGTCAATCGTAATTCGTCAATAGATATGAGTCTTCTAATCAAAAACGGCCGCATCATCACCGCTGATGCCGATTACCATGCAGATATCCTGATTGAAGGTGAACAGATCAAAGCCATTGGAAATGACTTACAGCATACTGCAGATGAGATCATTGATGCATCAGGGAAGTTTGTCTTTCCGGGAGGCATCGATCCGCATGTTCATCTCGACATGCCATTCATGGGTACATACAGCAGTGATAATTACGAAACGGGTACCCTGGCTGCATTGCATGGAGGAACGACGATGGTGATCGATTTTATTTTGCAGACCCAGGGCAAATCACTTCATCATGCACTTGAATCCTGGCAATCGAGGTCGAATGGGAATTGTTATGGTGATTATTCCTTCCATATGGCAGTCACGGATTTCAATGATGAAACGAAAAAAGAGATCAAAGATCTGATAGACAAAGAAGGGATAACATCTTTCAAAACTTTCATGGCATACAAAGGTGCCTTGATGATAGATGACAGACAGATGATAGGATTGATGAATGAAGTAAG
>JANMVA010000543.1:0-4616 GCA_031392195.1 Saprospiraceae bacterium
CAACGAAACAGTGGGCAGCAGACCATGGTAAAGACTGGAAGTCATACTGGCAGGATCCCGAATCATCAGTGATTCATTTTATCGGTAAAGACAATATCGTTTTTCATTGCCTGATCTTTCCCGCAATCCTGAAAGCAGAAGGTAACTTCAATCTTCCCGATAACGTCCCTGCAAATCAATTCCTGAATCTCGAAGAGCAGAAAATTTCAACCTCACGCAATTGGGCTATATGGGTGCATGAGTTTTTGCATGATCACCCGGATCACATCGATGCATTGCGTTATGTGTTGACGAAAAATATGCCTGAGCAAAAGGATTCAGAGTTTACATGGAAAAGTTATCAGTCCGATGTCAATGCTGATTTAGTCGGCACGCTTGCCAATTTCGTTCATCGTACAATGGTGCTCACGCATAAGTTTTATGAGGGCAAAGTTCCGGCTTATGATATTGATACACCAATCGTAGGTTCACGTGGTAATGATGAAGCCTCATGGCATGAAGTGGAGATGATGGATCTGTTTGATCGCATGTGGGCGGTGCAGGATGCCATTTGCAAATTCAATTTCAGGGACGGTCTCAGAGCCATGCTCGATATTGCTGTTGCAGGAAATCAGATACTTCAATTCAATGAGCCCTGGAAGGCATTCAAAGATGAGCCCGAGACTGTAGCAGCAACATTGAATTTATCACTTCAGTATGTCAATGCTTTAAGCCTGGCGATGTTTCCATTCATGCCTGAAGCATCAGCCAGGTTAAGAAGATTGTTGAAACTCGAGCCTGTAAAAGCAAATGGCACATGGGTGGAAATTCTTGATGCACTTGCTGCAGGCGAAAATTTATTGGCAGAAGGCCATGTGCTTGCAGAGCCTGAGCATCTTTTTACCAGGGTAGAGGATGATTGGATCAAAATCCAGATCAATAAGTTACAGCAGAATCAACCAGTCCAGTCAACAGCTGAAGCTACGACTCAGACCATTGCAACTTCCCCTTTTAAACCTTCTATTTCTTACGACGATTTTTCGAAACTCGACATTCGCACTGCAAAAATTTTATCCGCTGAATCAGTTCCCAAAGCCGATAAGCTTTTGAAGTTAACGCTGGATGTAAATGGTACTCTGCGAACAGTGGTTAGTGGTATCGCTAAGCATTATCAACCTGAAGATCTACCCGGAAAGCATATCGTGATTCTTGCAAATCTAGAACCTCGCAAGATCAGGGGCGTTGAATCGGAAGGCATGATCCTGATGGCAGAAGATGGTGACGGACGGCTTCACTTTGTCCAGGCATCCTCTGAAGAAAGCGGTATGGCTATATCCTGATGTCATGCTGACTCGCATCACTTCCAGCGTTTATCTTTAGTCCCAGATGTCAATAAATGCACCTGAACCCAGGTCTTCCTGTCTTCCACGCATAGCTGCTATTTTATTTTGTGCTTTGTTGTGTGCATTCGCCGGATGGAGGATGTTGCAACTCCCTTTATGGGGCTGGTGGCCATTAGTCTTCAACCTGTCCCTTTGGTTTACACTGGTAGCTATCTTTTTTCCAAAGGATGCCTACAAACGAAAATGGCTGGGCGCTGCTACATTATCAGGCATATTATTAGGTATTGGATTTCCACCGTCACCTTTTACCTGGGTGGTGATTTTTGCATGGATCCCATTGTTGGCTGTTGAGAATGGGATATACCAGCGACAGGAACGAATTCGACCCGGACAGGTCTTGCTTTTTTCATGGCATGCATTTGTTATCTGGAATATCATCGGCACGTTTTGGGTGACCAACACTGCTTTCATTGCAGGAATGTTTGCCAATTTTATCAATGCACTGATGATGGCTTGCCCGATGATGTTCATTCATATAGTAGGGCGAAAGATCGGTCACAGACTTCTTCCTCTGGTTTTTATTTCATTGTGGATTTCGTTTGAATATCTGCATCATCTCTGGGACCTCTCATGGCCCTGGCTCACACTAGGCAATTCAATGGCCGAATATCCCTGGGCGATTCAATGGTATGAGTACACAGGGATCTTTGGCGGTTCACTTTGGATCCTGGGATTAAATGTCATTAGCTACAGCATTATTACAGCATGGCTGAAGGCCAAAAATATTCGTCCCCGTTTTTTTGTGTTCGGAGCTTTATTATTGATCCCAATACTTATTTCATTATTGATTTGGAGTAATACAAAACCAGGAGATGCAAAACCTGTCTCAGTCGTAGTCGTACAACCCAATTTTGAACCGCATTATGAAAAGTTTGATATTCCGCAGCGGGAACAAACAGGCCGCTTCCTTGAACTTTCAAAAAAATTACTGGACAGCAATGTTCATTATATCGTTTTTCCGGAGACAAGCTTTGAAGGAATTTTACTCAACAGGTTCAGGGAAAATGAAATCATTGCCATTTTTCAAAACCTGATTGATCTATATCCGGATCTGCACCTTGTGGAAGGAATCACTTCGTATCGCATTCTGAACGAAGATGAATTGAAAGATGCAAGTTTCAGAACACATAAGGACAGACAGGGCAACATAACATACCTGGATATTCAGAATTCTGCAGTCCAATTAAGTTCCGGGAAACAAACGTTCCAGGTTTATTTTAAATCGAAGTTTGTGCCGGGCCCTGAAATATTTCCTTTCAAAAAATATTTATTTTTCTTAAGACCTGTTATCGACAAGCTCGGTGGAAGCGTAGAGGGACTTACAAGTCAAAAGGAGAGAGGAGTATTCGATGGTGGTCCATTAAAAGTTGCACCGGTTATCTGTTATGAATCCATTTTTGGTGAATTCACAGCAGGGTATGTGCATAATGGTGCTACTGTTTTTTTCATTGTGACGAATGATGGTTGGTGGGATAATACACCCGGACATATTCAGCATCTGAAACTGGGAGCATTACGGGCCATTGAACATCGCAGGCCGATCGCCAGGAGTGCTAACACGGGCATTTCTTGTTTTATCGATATCAAAGGACGGATCATTCAGCCAACAGAGTATGGCGTCGCAACAGCGATCAAAGGTGATATCATTCCGGAGACGAGGATCACTTTTTATACAAGGTTTGGTGACCTCATTGCAAAAGCAGCCGTTCTGGGCACAGTTGTATTTTTTATCCTTTGGATTTTTTCAATGTTTTGGAAAAAAAGAAACATGGTTTAAACTGTGTTTCTGTTTTCAGAATAATATCTTTAAGGTCATTCATTGTGATTATATTTTTTAAAAGCCTCAAATAAACTTACAGCATGGTTACTTTCTGGATACTCTGGATTTTTAACGCTCTGATCGCTCTTGTACCACTATACTTCTTTTTCATAGGCCTGGGTGATGGGTCCATAACTTCCAGGAATATTGGTTATTGGTTTCTGATCTTGCTGATTGTGGCCGTTGTCATCGGTGGGTCATTATTATTGAAGGCCAATAATCAAATGGGGCCAGCGAAGAGCCTCCTTGTGATCGCAGCAATTCCGGGTATCCTGACCGTATTATACTTCGTGATCGCCCTGACAAGCAAAGGTCGCTGGAATTAAGAAACCCATTCACCACTTTTATACAGACCAACACTTGTTATATGGATCCTGCTGAAGTATTCAGAAAGTCAATGGAGGATGCATTGGCCAATCTCGACAAAGTAACTGAGGAAGTCAGGCAGGCGAAGGAAAAAGCTATCGATGAGCAAATCGCTGCGAGAGAGGAGAAGACAAAGATTGAAAGGGAAGCACACCAGATATCAGAAGCCTACATCGATAAACACCGGAAGGAGTATGACGCGCGCATCCGGGATGAAACTCTGTTTAAAGTTGCAAAGACTCTGATCCTTGATGGTCGAACTTCCGTTGAAGTGTTTAAATGGCTGGGCATATCCGAAAAAATGATGACCGATGTATGGTTTGAATTAGGCTTCTCAAAGCTCGGTGATCATGTGGCTCATGTAGGGTATGAAGGAAATGTCAGATCCGGGTATGTGATTTTCTACCGTGATGATAGTATGCTGAAGTTTCCATATGAAATGGGTGCGGGCACTACCTTATCCATAATCGATGTTCCGGCCGAGGAAAATTGGACATCAAGTACAAAACTTCCATTGGAAGACCGGCTGCCTATTCTCCAATTTATCGGTGAGCGCGTTGTGCGCGACCAGGCAACAGGTTATCATTATATCATCCACAAAGATTCCATTAACATCATCCTCTGATAACTCCGGATAAACATGAACAAGCTTTCTAATTTCCTGATCGGCCCTGAATTGCTTTGGATCTTTTTCTACATGATCGTTTTATTGGTGATCCGGATGACGAATTCACCGATCAAGACGATGGATTCTTTTTGGGTCAACACAGCCTTTATGATTCCGCTAGTCCTGATCCCGCTGACGTTTTTGATTTATTTCATTCCGGGCTCTATCCACAAATGGATGTTGTTGCGGATATGGTTAGTCGGCATCATTGGGGGACATTATGTCCTGAACAAAAGTCTTCAGGCTCACTCCGAGCAAGGTCCGGGTGTAGGCACAGCATATATCATGGGCATCGGCTTAGTCTTCATCATGCTCGTGGCCGGTACAATTTTCGCATTGATTAAATTCAGGTAAATCTTGTGAGTGTGGCACACCTAGGTGT
>JANMVA010000552.1:0-6767 GCA_031392195.1 Saprospiraceae bacterium
GCAACGCGCCAGGTATGACGCGGTGCTTGAGGATTGGATACGCATGGCCGGGCTGAGCGTCAAGCCGGCTACTCAAGCCGATGGCAACCCGCGGATCAAGGCCACGCTGAACAGCCAATTGCAGGCCAACATGGACCTGGCCCGATTTCTTTCGCCATTCCTTGTGCCTGCACTTCCATCAATGTAGTGACGTATTCTTCAACGGTCAAATGAGGATGAGGCCAATGAATGAGCAGAAGATCCACATAGGGTGACTTTAATTTCTCAAGACTTTCGATGACGGAAGGGATAAAGCGATGCTTATGCAGGTTGGACGGCCATACTTTGGTCGTGAGAAAAATTTCTTCGCGGGCGATGCCTGATTCTGCAATTGCTTGTCCAACCTCAGCTTCATTCTCATAGAGTTGGGCAGTATCGATATGCCTGTACCCGATCTGAATGGCTTTGTTGATAACTTCAATCGCAAGTGGCCCTTTTAATTTATATGTGCCCAAGCCGATAGCAGGCACGACGATGTCTCCCAGGGTAATCTTCTTCATACGAAAATGAAAAGTAAGAGAAGTTTTCTTCTGTTGGTGGGATTATATCACGCCTTCCGGACCAGGCAGTAAATAGGGGAGAAGACTTCATTTTATATCATATCACCCCTTCGGCGTTAGTGAGGATGATTACTTTGTGTCATTGTATTATAATCATGTCATCCCTTGGGGATTCAAAATGTTACCTTTTACCTTTTACTTCTTACTTCTTACTTCTTACTCTCCCTTGCTCCCTTGCTCCCTTGCTCCCTTGCTCCATGCTCCATGCTCCATGCCTTTTACTCCTGCACCGTATTCATCCCCTCAAACCGTATCTCCGCTCCCGCTGCATTCAAAATATCCCGCGCAAGCCCCGAAGTATTCAACCGGAATAAACATCCACGAATCGTGAGAATAGCATCATCTCCTGTATTGTAAATCGCTGCACCTTCCATCGATGTTGTATTGCGTTCGATGACAAGATTCTCCAGTAATATTTTTCCCTTGACATAGAGACCGGCACCAAACGATCCGTTCGTTTGTAATCCATCCGCCTGGCCAAACTGGATCGTCAATCCATCAATGACACAGCCTGCACAAGTCGAATCCACTTCCACGACATGATACACATTATCTGTGCTGTCATCCACGATGCCTATATCACCTGATATCCTGACAAGCGATGCATCAGCAGATCTTTCGGCACGCATAGTTTCTATACCACCAAAGCCTCCATATATCGTAACACTGTCTCTCAAGACAAAACTTGTATCCCTGTTACCTGTAGACGGATAATAATCACCTTCTGCAATCCAGATCTCATGCACATCGAGGTAGTATTCAACGGCAGCCAACGCATCCTGCAAATCATTAAATGCATTCTGCCACGATGTCCCGTTATTTAACCCAACAGCATCTTTATCGACATAAACCTGTGGGCTACCAAACGGACATGGACCGGTCAATACAACCTCTGTGACAACAGTACTATCACAACCGGTAGAGGCAGAAAGATAATCTGTATAATAACCAGGCTCTGTCTGATATGCCCCGCCAACCAATACACTGTCTTCATTACACATAGGATGGGTGACTGAATCAAAATAGGTCGGATAAAAAGCAATTTCAACGGAATCATAATTCACACAACCATACACATCTATTCCTCTTACGATGTAGAAAGTATTTGTATCAATGTAGGCAGTGGGATTAGCAGAAGTAGAATCATCCAGGTGCAATCCCGGGATCCACACATAATCATTAGCGCCATTCACAGCAAGGTCTGCAACTTCATTGTCGCAGATAAACTGATCGCCTGATATTTCGATGACCGGCAGCGTCCGGATAGAAAAGAAAGCACTTTTTTGTTCTACCACACTGTCCTCCAGGCTGGTTATAAGGATTTGCGCATAGTTAGTGATCATGGAATCATGAAGGAACAAAGTCATAAGAGTATCTGCAGGAAGTTTCACAGGGGCTAATGTGAAAAAAGTCTGACCACTATCGAGTGACATTGAAATACTAACCGAATCGATGCTAGTTGTAATCCATTCGATCTGCAAGCTGTCACCTGCACAAACCGGATATGCATAAGGTGAGAATATTTCGATGCGATCAAAAGCAGCAATCTCCACCGTTTCTTCAGCACCGGATTTCATTTCGACATTACCAACATTGTCTGTGCCAACGACATAAAATCCATATTCACTTCCGGGATCACCTGTGAAAATGATACTGTCAGCATCGATGCGTTCGCCATGTAAAATGAACGGACCTCCATTGACCTGGTAATAAAGTGCATAATCACGAACACCACAACCACCGGTATCATCCTGTCCTGACCAGCTGATGAGAATGTTGGTATCAATGACAAATGAATCTAATTCATTCATGGTGCTTGCGGGTGCAACAGCATCGAGCTTATTAGTCCAGATATTCGTTGTTATCTCTTCATTGGCATCAAAAATGATGTCGGCTTTAGCAGTCACCACATCGCCGGTGACAGCAGAATTTTTGGGTACTATTGTAAACGTGACAAATCCTTCTCCATTGCCGATCATCGTGTCATTGACAGGCAGAAATCCAAGCTGAGGATCGATAGGTGGTAATCCCGTCGCAGGATCGATCGATTGAAAGGACCAGAATGCTTTATTCTCATTAATGTCGACACCTGCGACTACATCAACCCACAAACCAATTTCAGATTCAAGATCAAGTCGCTCCTGGTAATACGTACTCGTTAATGGTAAGGTGTAGAGGAATTCACCAAAACCAAAATTACCGACCCGCAACGAAAATGGATTCACCTTCGGATGGAAGATATGTTCGACATACACAAGCTGCGCCGGGGCAGTTGCAAATTCAGGATCATTTTCAAAACGAATAGCGTACTCCATTGGCTCCGATGCCTTCACCCATCGGGGTGTGGAAAATCCAAACGGACCGGTGATATCATTCGGATCGGATGAACATTGAATCCCAACCCAATTCACCCTAATGCTCTCCGTTTGTTTGCATCCTTTTGAGTCCGTCACTGTGAAACTATATTCACCGGGTGCACTTACTTTTTGCAGGCAACTGCTGACAGAACATGAAGTAGGAGGTGTTCCGCCACTCGATGTGCCATATAACGTGACATCGGGAAAACTTTTTGAACCACAATAATCAAAAGCACCTGTGCTGCTGGTGATGCTCATCGACAATCCCGGCGGTTCCTTGATCTCAAATGTCTTTTCGATCATGCAATCATTCTTGTCCGTGATCTCCACTTTATAATTACCTCCATCAAGTCCTGCTGCAACCTGTTTGTCTTTATACTCTGGCAGTTCTGCTGACCCCTGTGACCATTTTATTTTATAAGGAGCAAGGCCATTCGAAATGAGCAGGGTAGCCTTTCCGTTTTTTTGTCCGTTGCAGCGTACGTCAGTTGTTTTGACCACTACCTGTGCGATGCCGCTGAAAGTCAGAAGCAACATTAGATTGACAGTGATCAGGATCATTTTCGATTTCATAGTCAATCCCATTTATTGTTTACGTGATCCCATTTCTTCAACCTGTCCTTACCATAGACTTCCCGGATCTTATCCACAAAGGGCGAATATGTATAGGTGATCTCAGAGTACTCATCCGCGATTGTAGCTGCCCGCAGATAGTCCTGGGCAAATATCAGTTTCATGACCACATCAGACTGGGTATCATTCAGTTTCATTTCTGTCAGGAAGGATACAAAGGAAGTATCACGGAGGCGGTCCTGGTTGAATTTATCTTTTGTCATGTAATGCGCTTCGTCGTTATAGCGCAGCAAGTATTCCACATGATTGGAAACCTTTAGCGAATCCCTTGATTGCATCAGCGTTTCGGAATGGATCGCTGAAGTCGCATATCCTGCAGTACGATTACTATTTCTGGATGAAGTGACAAGCGCGTCCAGATACCGCACATTCATGTATTTCACCAGGTTAGTTAAAGCGATTTGATCTTGCTCTTCTTTCATGGAAGTGGGTCGCCACACACTGCCTGCTTTTTTGGCAAAGAAAGTTTCATAGATCAACTGATCATCCAGCACGTATGTGTATTTAACGATGCCAAAGGATTGACCACCTGAAGTTGTTTCGATGATACCCTCAACTTCAATTCCCGCTGTCTGAAGTATCATACGCCAATCAGCAAATTCCTTTTCAGTCATCCCGAACCAATCGGCAGGCAGGAAAAGATTTTTATAAGCTGTATAATCAGCTTTTTCAAAATAGGAATAGAAAAGGGCCCCGAGGCTTCCGGCTTCTTCATTCCGCATTTTTTTTAATGAAGACTTCATGACCGAAACGGATTCAATGCATGCCTGCAGATCTTTAAATGTTACGGGTGTGCACTGAGCACTAATTCGCTCAGTGAGAAGAAGTGTGATGAGTATCAAACTATATTTTAATGTCTTTTTTAAAGTCGGGTACATGGTCAATATTAATTTTGAGCTCCGAAATCAAACAACAGGTAATCTTCAGATGTCCACTTATCAATAAGATCCACTGTATAATTAAAAAATGTCCATTTCTTCTTCGGATCGATATACCTGTTCACAGTCAGTTTTGTATTTCCTTGCAAAGGCGTGATCGTTGTTTTGAGTTTTAACTCGCCATTGGTGACATAAAAGGTGAGGTCAAATGAGATTTCAGAACTTAGCGAAAACCCACCTTCAAGCTGGTAACCAGATGACTGGCCAATCACATTAAAAGCACCTCGCAGCCCCCCTGTGGCAGTAGCCTTGACCGGATTGCCGATGAATGTCCACCCCGGATCTTCCTTCGATGGATCTTTGCTGGCCATACCTGTCAGTGAGGCTTCAAAATAAGGCTCGATGTAAAGCTCAGTTCCCAGATAAATATCAAGGAATCCAAGATCAAATACTCTGGTAAAAAACGGGTGAAATAATTTTCCGGATAAGCCCATTGATCCTCCGGCTTCAACAACATACTTGTAATCGTACCCCGGATCATTAAATAATTCAGCTCTGCTTTTCTTGTATTTAAACGAAGCGATGTTGACCTCCACCGTCAGATTGGGAACACCAGGATATTTTTTAGAAATTTTTTCTTTTAACTTATCATTGATTGCTTTAATGCGGCCTGTTACTGCATTGACTAATGGTGCCAGATCGATAACGAATTCATTGGAGGCAAGATGTTTCACCACAACATTTGGAGCGTATCCGGCTTCTTCGGAGCCTGCTGTAAAATGATGTTCATTACTGGCCGAACCTGATATCGTTACCTGTCCATCGAAAGGCAACTCTGCGTGTTCTGTACCATCATTGTACCAGAAAGGTGACCCTTCACTGAATCCATCTGCATTTGGTATTGCCGTAATGATGTATGGCCCTTCGCCGATGAGGTATAATGTATCTGTTAAATCCTTCGCGATTCTACCGGGATGGGTTGCATCTCTGGCTGTTACATCTTTTACTCCTTCATTGATATCAATGTTATCTTCTGCAAAGCATGCAGGATGATTTGTTTTCGTAGCCCGGATAGTAATGGTTCCAAATTCATTTCCGGGAGTGATGACACCTGACATCGGGTCAATCATGCAACCCAAATCAGGTCCTTGTATCGACCATGTCACCTGTTCATTATCCGGATTGGTAAGCACCTGCGCCTGCGAAGTTTCATCCGAGCCCTGGTACAAATAGTTTGGTGTAAACTTGAGATCACCAAATCCCACAGTGACTTTGACATCATCTGTGATGACGCCTTGCCAGTCATCTGTCAGCACGGCCACTGTATAGATCGTCGTATGCTTTGGAGTAGCATGTGGTTGTGCCGAATGCGGATCATCTAATCCTTCAGCCGGTGTCCAGGTAATACACCATGTAGGCTGTATGACCTGGGTAGGTACACCCAGATCCGCACCTGTCCCGCTGCAAATTGTTTTATCAAGACCCGCAGAGAATTGTGCGTTGATCTGAAACGATGCAGACAGAAGAATGACTATGAATGCTTGATATCGGATCATTGTACGTCGAGTATAAAAAATGGATAAGGATGAAGCCATGAAAACACCTCATACATGGCTGAATTTCCCGGTGGCAAAACGCCTGCGAAACCATTCTGCAATTGCACAGGAACATCAATATATGGATAGGTGATATCGCCCAGCAGGTCCGGATATGACCATGCAATCACATTATTGTATGGACTATAAACCCTGATAAAACGGCCCTCCACATCGGCATCTCCATTGTTGATCATTTCCACCACAATCTTGACAGGCCTGTTCCGTGGTCCGGATCCCACAGGATTTAAATACCAGTTAACCTGTAGATCCGGGCCCATACCTTCGAAAACCTCAAAACCATTTTCAAGAACTGCGATGTAGTATGGTTCGATCTGACATTCTACATTATAAAATCTTGCTTCCACACCACGCAGATCAAATCGTGCTATTATCTTTTCAGGAGACACAATGATAAACGTATCGGCAAGCAATACAAATCCTGTACTATCATTTGTATGTAAGCGAACGGCATAAGTAGAATCCAATCGTGAACCGTCAATTACAATTGTCACAAATCCTCGATTGCTTCCCCGGTTCGGTGTCACAGTTAAAATTTCATAACCCATGACACGCGCCAGCAATGTTACATCCTGTGATCCACCCGAATTCGTTCCGCCATAGCTAAGGATGTAATAGGTGCCAACCTGTGCATTCCGGATAACCACCTGTTGCTTTCCTGCATCCGGTTTATTATTACTGATA
>JANMVA010000557.1:0-2479 GCA_031392195.1 Saprospiraceae bacterium
CCGCCTAAGTGAATACCTGGTATTGGGAAGTCATTTGGTGTAAAAAGCTCATGACGTTGCTAAAGCTAAAGCCTGCAAAGAAGGCGAAGGAGGCATAGCGCATATGGCATAGAGCATAGGGAAAATAAAATTGTCAACAAAAAGAGCAGGACTCCGAAGGTGCATCAGCGTAAATCAGTGAAATGCTTCGACCTGCTAAACACAACCTTGTCCTACAGTTCAGCAACAGTCAGCGGCGAACCGTTAGCGTGAATTAGCGCAATTAGCGGTTTAAAACGATCACACTCAAATCACTGTTCTATAGTAATGAAATTCAAATTATCTTCCTTTCTGGTCTTCGCCTTCCTTGCTTTTGAGCCAATTGCAAATAATGCTCTGGCACAATCTCCTACTCCTTTTAATTGTGCTATCCGGCCGGAAACATCCGGAAAAATTGAGTACGAGATTTATATTTTCTCTCACCCGGGATGTGGATTTTCCAGGAAAGCATTTAATGACCTGGGTGAATGGGCTCAGGGCAAGCCCGTCAGTTTGATCGCGATGAACATTATTGGCGATGTAGCAACAATCAGGTCTTCTGAATCTTATGCCTTATACAGGAAATACGGGATCCAGCTTGTGGATGCGAATGACTGCGCTGCGAAATACAAGAACCTGGTCCCTCAGACTTATGTATTTCTAAAAGGTAATGATAAAGCTATTTTAAAATTGCGAGGATGGGGAAAGGACGATATCATGAAGGTGGAGAAGCGAATAAAAAAGTATCCCCCGATTTAATATTTAATTTCCATTGGATTGCATGTTATAATTGGACAAACGTCATTCGTACTTCATCAATCGTCATTTCTTCATCCAACCCATTCTTCCTTCCTTCGGTGAAGCCCTGGCGAAGGCTATCTCAAATTCATTTTAAAAACATTTTAACCTGCCCATTCTTCTCTATCCAGCGACCTGAAATTTATCGCCTCCGCTAAATGCGGGATCTCAATATCCTTGCTATCTGCTAAATCAGCAATCGTACGCGATACCTTCAATATCCGGTCATAAGCCCTTGCAGACAATTGCAATTTTTGCATTGCAGTCTTTAATAATTGCGCGCCTGCCGGTTGTATCTGGCATAGATCCCGGACCTTGTTTCCCGGCATCATTGTATTGCTGTGTATCCCGGGCATATCCCTGAATCTTTCTTCCTGAATCAAACGCGCTTTGATGACACGTTCGCGGATGACAGCACTGGTCTCCGATTCAATTTCATATTTCGACAACTCATCGATCGACACAGGTGTCACCTCCACATGCAAATCAATCCTGTCCATCAAAGGACCTGAAATGCGCGTGAGATATTTTTTCACAACACCGGCACCGCACACACATTCTTTTTCCGGATGATTGTAATAACCACACGGACATGGATTCATCGATGCGATCAGCATAAAATTGGCCGGATAGTCGACAGCAACCTTTGCGCGGGAGATGGATACTTTGTGATCTTCCATCGGCTGACGCAATACTTCCAAAACAGAGCGTTTGAATTCCGGAAGCTCATCGAGAAATAGCACACCATTATGTGCCAGTGATATCTCTCCCGGATTTGGAGTAGAGCCACCTCCAACCAATGCAACATCACTGATCGTATGATGCGGCGATCTGAATGGCCTTGTCGTAATAAGTGCAGAACCATTCTTCAGCTTGCCAGCAACAGAGTAGATCTTCGTGGTCTCCAATGCTTCATTCAATCGCAACGGTGGAAGAATTGTCGGCAAACGTTTCGCCAGCATTGTTTTGCCGGCACCGGGTGGACCGATGAGAATCACATTATGTCCACCTGCTGCGGCAATCTCTAATGACCGCTTGATATTTTGTTGTCCCTTGACATCGCAGAAATCAAAAGCATATTGATCCTGAGATCCTGCAAAAGCCTCACGTGTGTCATACACGAAAGGTTTCAGATCGATCGTGCCGTTGAGAAAATCAAAAACATCTTTCAGGTTTTCTACACCGTATACATCGAGTTGATTGACGATGGCAGCTTCACGCACATTTGCCAGTGGGACGATGAGGCCTTCGAATTTTTCACGACGAGCCTGTATCGCGATAGGTAGTATTCCCTTCATCGGACGAAGTTGTCCATCTAAAGAAAGCTCACCGACCAGCATAAATTTTTCCAGCTTGTAGTGCTCGATCATGCCCGTGCTTGCAGCGATAGCAGTCGCAATAGGCAGATCATACGCAGAGCCTTCCTTTCGCAGGTCGGCAGGTGCGAGGTTGACAACGAGGCGCACACGTGGCAGGCGATAGCCGATGTTTTTAATGGCAGATTCCATGCGTTGCCATCCTTCGCGGATGGCATTGTCAGGAAGGCCTACGAGGTTGTACATATTAGCACCGGCAGCCACTTCGCCCCCGGCGACAACCTCCACTTCAATGGTACGCGCATCGACGCCATGTACGGCCGCAGCGTGAGTCTTGGTCAGCATAT
>JANMVA010000614.1:0-2522 GCA_031392195.1 Saprospiraceae bacterium
TCCTCATTCCCGGTATGCACCAGAGAATACACAAAGGCTCAATCGCCCTGGCTCCTTCCGCCATCCCCATATCCTCTGTTTCCCAACCAATCTTGTCAAGCAATTCACGCGTCACCTGTTTGGCATTTTCATCATAGCCGCAGATGAACATGCTGGGTTTCTGACCACCAAAATCAGGATCGATCATCAGTGCATTGCCCACACATGAAAAACATTTTACAAAATGAGCATCCGGAACAAGTTTTTGCAAACGCTCCATCAGACTTTCATCCAGTGAGGTAAAGAATTGGAGAACTCCATTGACCGGTGGTTTATCGGCAATGGGATTAGTTGCATCAAGGATGATTTTAGATTTCAGTTTCTCCCTACCTGTTAGACGCAATGCTTCTTCTGCTGCTGATCCTTTGACCGCTAAAATGATGACATCCGAAAAATCAGCCACATCCGAGAATGTACCAATCGATGCCTTCCCATTAGTTGATGCAGAAATGGACCCGTGTTTCTCCTGGTCATTCGTCCCTACCATCACCTGGTAACCATGTTTGATCAATCCGTTTGCAAGCGACATACTGACAACACCTGAGCCGATGATACCAATTTTATTTTCCATAACTATAATTTTGATTTTCCATTTCTTGCTTGTTATTACATTCAGTGGGGGCAAGCCCCACTTCTACACGATTTTCACTTTGGGCACCTTATTCCTGTTGAGCAGTGGTTGTTAATTAGCACAAGGATGAGCGTTTGCAGGTCGAACCATTCTGCCTTTTATCCTTGAACATCCACAATCCACTTCTCCTGAAAATACTCCTCTTCAAAATAATCAGAGATCGCCGTAAACGTAACCTTAAACTGCGGCGACAACTCCTTGCGGATATCTTTTCGATCACCACCTTTTAACGATATCCATCTTTTATTCTCAGTGAGATGATCAGTCCATTCCACCATTTTCGTCAATGAGCTTAAAGCCCTTGTCAGAATGAGATCATAACTTCCTTGGTGCTCCTCCACTCTCGCTTGTATGCCCATTACATTTTTCAGATTGAGCGAGGTCGCCACTTCATTGACAACATGGATCTTTTTCCGGATCGAATCGAGTAGCGTAAACTCCACATCCGGATACATGATCGCCAATGGAATACCCGGGAAGCCGCCTCCTGTACCTACATCCACAACAGTCATATCTTTTTGAAATGGCCCGTATTTTGCTAAGGCCAGAGAGTGCAATACATGGTGCTCATACAAATGGTCAATATCCTTCCGGCTGATCACATTGATCTTATCATTCCAGCCGGCATACAATTCTCCCAACATGGCGAATTGTTTTCGCTGCTCACGATCAAGATCCGGGAAATACTTTTCGATCAGTTCCATGCTTTTCGCTTATTGAACAATGTAAAAATGCCCATGATCGTAAGATAGGCCGCATATTGCATCTCGAGCAATGGAAACCAAATGATGGTGTCTTTTTCTCCCAGCTTATTCGTCCAGATGATGTAAGTGACCCACCGAATAAAGAGCCCGATCAGAAATACAGGCAACCACTTCCACCATGGAAGTATAAAGAGAAACACCAATAACAATATCCAGTGAATCACTAAGCTCATACCATATAATCCCGGTTGCCACCACAATTTCTTTTTATAATGATGCGCTGCTGACATATGCCTGTGCTTTTGATTCCACAACGCTGACCAGGATGTCACAGGCCCGGAGACTACATGCGCCTGCGGATCATCACAAATGCGCACCGGTGTTTTTGCAACCGCCTGCACAAACAAATCATCATCACCATATGGAATGCCCTCATGATTTTTATACGGATCACTTTCTATAAAAAGCTTTCGCGGATATAACATGTTCCTTCCCACAGCCATATACGCCCTACCAGTTGCTGCCCATGACAAATATTGGATGGCCGTCAATGTTGTTTCAAAACGAATAAACCTGTTGAGCCAACCTTGCAATTTTTTGTGTGGTGAGTAACCAATAATAATATCATTTCCTTTTCCGGCCTGCACCATCTTCCGGATCCAATGTGGTGTGAGTGGTTTGCAATCTGCATCAGTGCACAGGATCAATTCAAATTTGGTTCTGCTGATACCTGTTTTTAAAGCTTGCTTTTTCCCATCTCCGTCAGACAAAATGAAATTCACGTTTGGAAACTTCGTCGATGCGATTTCCAGTATTTCTTTTTCAGACGGAGCACTATGATCATCGACGATAATCACCTCGAACTCCGGATAATCCTGTTCGGCGATCGAAGACAAGTTTTGGCTCAGAGATGCTGCATCATTCTTATGCGCTATCACAACACTCACTCCCGGCAATGAAGGAACAGCCTTCCTCAGCGGTGCCGGCCTCCTCCTGAAGATCACCAGCTGATACCCCGTCAGGATCAAAACAGCGACCAACCATATCCATTCCAGCAATTCTATCATGGCGTCAAATGTAAATATCATAAGCATAGGGCATAGGGCAGAGAGCATAGGGTAAAAAGAAATCTAAATATTTTCCCTATG
>JANMVA010000652.1:0-7409 GCA_031392195.1 Saprospiraceae bacterium
CTTCATCCCCGCACTTCAGGCGCTCTTCACGTAACATCTCCTGAGAGATGCGTCGCTTCGCTCTCGCGCTCATCGTCCTGGCGCTTCATGCGACGCCGCTGGCGCAGGTCCAGCCGCCGGCGCCACGCCCCTCTCCTGCCGACCCGATCGTCCGCCTGATTGCCGATCTCGAAATCGCGCTGTCGTCGGGCCGATTCGGCGATCTGGCTGCGCACACCGGATCATCGATTCCTGCAGACGACTTGGCTCGTTTCGGCCGGTCGGTGGGCGACGGCAACGTCACCGCCGCGACGATCCGCGAGCGTGCCAGGCGGCCGACCGACGACGGCTTCGAGATTCTCGCTGAGGTGTTCGTCGCGCACGGGCGCAGTGGCCGCATCGCGACCTGGCAGCTCTCGACGCGACCGCGCGCCGGCACGCCCGATCGCGCCGAGCTCATCGGCCTGGTCGAGCTCGCCTCGGTGGACGGCCTGCTGAACAGGAACAACAACTTCGTCATCCAGAACTCAGGAATATTTGGCATGATCATACAGGTCACCGATACCAAAGCGAGGCCCATAAGCATGGTACGTTTATATCCAATCCGGACAACATATGAAGCAATCAGGAAACTGGCAATGGCAATGGGCAAATCCTTAAATGCTTCCAGCAGACTGGCAGCACTCTTTGACACACCAAAGTTATTCTGCACCTGCAGGATCACCGTCCCCACACTATTGAGCAACATGGCAAAAACAATGTAATTGAGGATCAGGGAGAGCTTGAGGCGCCAGTATTTCATATCGTCAGGTTTATCAGCAGTAAGTTAAAGATTATTCAAAGCAATTATAACCGTTGCCATAAGTTTTCTCATGCAACCAGATTGATCAAGAAAATACCCGTTGCTTGAGTTTTCTCATGCAACCAGATTGATCAAGAAAATACCCGTTGCTTGAGTTTTCTCATGCAACCAGAATGATCAAGAAAATACCCGTTGCTTGAGTTTTCTCATTCAACCAGAATGATCAAGAAAATACCCGCTGCTTGAGTTTCTCATGCAACCAGAATGATCAAGAAAATACCCGTTGCTTGAGTTTTCTCATGCAACCAGAATGATTAGCTTTATCCCGATGGCAATTCCCGTTTTCTATCCCGAACGATCCTACCCCGAACTGTACGCCGATGTGATGCGGTATCAGCTATTCTCCGACAGCAAAACTTTTGCCGATGCAGTTCCGAAGGTGATTCCCGATAAAATAAATACGATGTACAAAGGCATCGACCGGTCAGCTCCGGAAGCAGTTTTTGAATTCGTCCACAATTGGTTTCATATCCCTGAATCATCACACGAATACAACACAGAAGTAAAACCTATCCGTGAACATATAAATGATTTGTGGAGCCACCTGACCAGACAAAAAGACAGAGCGAATTCCTATTCATCCCTCATTCCGCTCCCCTATTCGTATGTGGTACCGGGAGGCCGTTTCCGCGAGATCTATTATTGGGATAGCTACTTCACCATGCTTGGGTTGAAAGTAAGCGGCCAGACGGAGATCATCCATGACATGATCCGGAATTTCGCGTGGCTGATTGACAACTTTGGACACATCCCGAATGGCAACAGGAGTTATTTTCTTTCCCGATCTCAACCGCCATTCTTTTCACTGATGATTGAATTGCTGGCTTCTATTAAAGGCGATCAAATCCTGGTTGAGTACTTGCCGCAACTGTTGAAGGAATACTCTTTTTGGATGGAATCCGGGGATGCAAATCATAAAGATCATAGGAGATTGATCAGGGAGGGCGATCATCAATATCTGAACAGGTACTATGATGATGATCATTCACCCCGAGCTGAATCGTACTCTGAAGATGTGTTACTACAAGATAATGCAGGTGAAAATCAAAATGAATTATTTCTCAACCTGCGTGCGGCGTGTGAGTCCGGTTGGGATTTTAGTAGCAGATGGTTTGGAGAAAAAAACAAGCTCAGTTCTGTTCGTACGACAGACATCATTCCTGTAGACCTTAACTCTCTACTCTATTTGCTGGAAAAAACAATTGCAAAAGCCCTTCATCTTCAGGGCGATCAAAGCAGCTCTGATAATTTCAATCACCTTGCTGATCAGCGCGCTGAACTGATCAGGCAGAGATTGTGGGATGATGATGAATGGATTTTTAATGATTTCAATTTCAGAGAAAATAAATTTGGCCTCCCATCACTTGCTATGATGTATCCATTGTTTGCAGGCATTGCTACACAGGATCAGGCTGAACAATGCATCTATTATTTATCTCAACAATTCCTGAAGCCCGGTGGATGGGTGACAACAAATGAATATACCGGTCAGCAGTGGGATGCACCGAATGGTTGGGCGCCGTTGCAATGGATCACTTTTATTGGTTTAAAAAATTATGATGCCCTTGAACTTGCCGAAGAAGCTGCTGAGCGATGGCTGACACTCAATGAGCAAGTGTATCAACGCACAGGTCGACTGATGGAAAAGTACAACGTGGAAGATTTAAGCCTGGAGGCTGGTGGTGGAGAATATTCTGTGCAGGATGGATTTGGGTGGACGAATGGAGTATTCCTGGCACTAAGTCATGAAATAGCAAAAGAATAATTATAGTACATCTAAAATGTGTTGAAAGCAATTGAATCTTTCAGTTTTTGTAATCCCGCCCGCTTCATTGGTGTTTTTCCAAAGAGATCATTAAAGATATCATCCGTCATCTCAATCCAATCCTGAGAACCTAATTGCTGTGTTGTTTCATTTCGATTAAATGCCGGTTCATGATGTGGTATTGCAAACCTGTTCCACGGACACACTTCCTGGCAGATATCACAACCAAAGATCCAGTCTTGCATCTGCCCCTTAAATGATTCAGGAATATTGGATTTCAATTCAATCGTCAGGTAAGAAATACATTTTGATCCGTCAAGCACATAACCCTCAGGAGAGATCGCGTCCGTCGGACATGCATCAATACATCTCGTACATGTGCCGCAATGGTCCCGCATCGGATGATCATACTCAAACTCCACATCAAGGATAATCTCAGCCAGAAAAAAATAACTACCCTTCCTCGGATGGATGAGCAGTGTATTTTTTCCAATCCACCCTTGCCCACTCCGCTTCGCCCAATCTCTCTCCATCACCGGTGCAGAATCCACAAAAACACGACCATGAAAATCTCCTAAAGCAACTTTCAATTCACTGACCAAAGCTTTCAATTTTCTCCTGACCACCTTGTGATAATCCTCTCCGTAAGCGTATCTGCTTATTTTAATTGAATCGGTTGATATACCTTGAGTACTCATTTCCTGCGTCTCCGAGTCCGGCATCTGGTATCCGGTCTCCGGCATCCTCTCTTTCAAATGAACATCCTCATGAGCATGCTCAACCCCGCTTGAAGGATTACCAGGGAAGTAATTATACATCAGGCTCACTACCGTCTTCGCTCCCGGCACCAGCTTCGTTGGATCCACCCGCATGTCAAAATGATTGGCCATATAAGCCATTTCTCCATGATAACCTTTCGCCAGCCAGGCCTCCAGATTTCTCGCTTCCGGTTCCATAAACTCAGCCCGCGAAATACCAACCCCCATGAAACCGTGCCGCAAAGCCGCTTCCTTTAAGATCAGTGTTCGTTCCTCAATGGATGAATTCATATGACTTCTGTGTCCATTATTCCACTATCTGCAACTTCGCAAACCTCAACATGATCCTCCGTTCACTATCATCTCCCTGGCCGAAGTGAATAGTCGCAACACGATTATCACGCGCACCATCGATGGCAACAACGCGTCCTTTTCCAAACTGTATATGAAGCACTTCCATTCCTTCTGCAATTTGTTCGGAAGGACTTGGTTTAAAATCAGCAGGGCTGATACGCGGTTCATAATTACGTTTTAATGCAGGACGCTCTGGCAATAGTTTTGGCTCTGGAAAAGATGGTTTACTTCTTTTCTCAAACGTACTTTCAAAATGCATCTCATCGATCTCATCGAGAAACCGGCTGGGATCATTATATCTGAATTGACCGAACTGATAACGACTCGTTGCGTATGATAATGTCAGGTACTGTTTTGCACGTGTGATCGAAACATAAAACAATCGCCGCTCTTCATCCAGTTGATCAGGTGATCCCATCGAGAGATAGGAAGGAAACAGATTTTCCTCCAGCCCTACAATAAACACTGACTTCCATTCAAGGCCTTTCGCCGTGTGCGTGGTCATCAGGCTGATATAATCCGGCGTCTCACTATCCTTCTCCTTTACATCCTGATCCGTGAGCAACGCAATGTTGGATAAATAACCGGCCAGGCTGCGATCCAACATTCTCTCTTCTCCATCCTCTCCGTCCACAACATAATCCGCTACATCATTCTCCACAAATTCTTTAATGCCATCCAGCAATGCATTTGCATTCTCAAGCCTGCTCATCCCTTCTATCGAAGTATCCTGACGTAGCTCTTCATAGATCCCACTTTCACGTGCTACGAGAAGAGCAGCATCATAGGCATTTGCTTCAACCGCTTTCCTTCTAAATTTTTCAATGAGTTGAATAAACACATAAAGCTTACCCTTCGCATTAAACTGGCTGGAAGTAAGAATGGCCCACATACTTACACCTTGTGCCACGGCCGCTTCAGCAATATGATCAAGTGTCGTTTTGCCAATTCCTCTTTTCGGGTAATTGATAATCCGTTTCAATGCTTCATCATCTTTCTCATTAACGGATAATCTCAAGTAAGCAAGAATATCTTTTACTTCTTTTCGCTGATAAAAGCTCAGGCCTCCGAAAATTTTGTACGGAAGATTTTGCCTGCGTAAATGTTCTTCAAATACTCTTGACTGTGCATTCGTCCGGTACAGGATCGCGATGTCCTTGTTCTCCAGATGGATCCTGTTTTTATACTCGATGATGGTACTGGCTACATTCCTTCCTTCCTCCACATCACTCACGGCTTTGATCAGTTTGATCCGTTGTCCGGGACCAAGCTGTGTCCAGATCTCTTTAGGTATCTGCTTCTGATTATTCTGAATCACTTTATTGGCAGCCTGCACTATATGCTCTGTCGATCGGTAATTCTGCTCGAGCTTGAACACTTTCACATTGGGAAAATCCTTTTCAAACTGCAAAATATTTTCGATGGTAGCACCGCGAAAAGAATAAATGCTCTGCGCATCATCACCGACAATGCAGATATGATGCGCACTGCCATCATACAATGAGAGAAACTTAATGATCGCATACTGCAGATAATTCGTGTCCTGGAACTCATCGACGAGGACATACTGAAAAATTCGCTGATACTTTTGCCTGACGTGATCTGTATTCTCCTGCAGCAATCGAAACATTTGAAGCAAGAGATCATCAAAATCCATCGCACCAGCCTGCATGCATCGCTTGTAATAGCGATCATAGATCTCATAGATCATGGGCCGCTTGTTCATCCGGTCGTACAATACCAGATCATCATCCTTCGCATAGAGTTCAGGAGTGATGAGATTGGATTTGGCAGAAGAAATCCGGGCTAATACACCACTTGCATTATACTGTTTGGGATCAAGACGCATTTCCTTGATGATATCACTCACCAGGCTCTTTGAATCGTCACGATCATATATCGTAAATGTAGTCGGATACCCGATCTTGGGAGCCTCTACTCTCAATATCTTGGCAAAGATGGAGTGAAACGTCCCTGCCCAAACACGATCTCCTTTCGGGCCCACGACGGTGGCGATCCTCTCCTTCATCTCTCTCGCCGCTTTATTCGTAAATGTCAGTGCAAGGACGCAAATCCAGTTCTGTTTGTGCGGGTGCCAGTCGTATAATATGCTGCAGAGGCGTTGCATGACCATCCAGATTTTCCAGCTGATGCTGTGCAAAGTAGCCCATACGTATATTGGGCGCCCATTCTAATGTACCTGAAATGGGCCTGATTTCTCCGGTCAAGAGCTTTATCAATGTGGATTTCCCCGCTCCGTTCGGACCCAACAAGGCGATTCGGGCACCTGCTTGCAGAACGAGATGTACATGCTGAAACAGCAAATGGTCGTTATAACCAAAGCTCATATCTTTTACACGTAACAAAACATCAGGGCTACGCTCAGGTGCTTCAATCTGCAATTCAAAATGTCCATCTTCAATGTGTACCGGCGTCATACGTGCCAGGCGCTCCAGCGCTTTGATACGGCTTTGTGCCTGCTTGGCTTTGGTCGCCTTGGCACGAAAACGCCGCACAAAATCTTCCATGTGCGCGATCTTTTTCTGTTGTTGCTGAAAAGCCTGGGTATGTTGCATGAGGCGTTCGGCACGCGCGCGCTCGAAATCATCATAATTACCGCTATACCCATCAATTTGCCGGTTATTGATATGCGCGATGCGGTTCACGCAGGCGTTGAGAAATTCACGGTCGTGTGACACCAGCATCAGACTGCCCGGATACCGTGCCAGATACTGCTCCAACCAGAGAATAGCTTCAAGATCCAGGTGATTGGTCGGTTCATCCAGCAACAACAAGTCCGCGCGATGCATCAAAGCACGCGCCAGATTTAAGCGCATGCGCCAGCCCCCCGAAAAATGATTGACCGAATGTTCCAGCGCCTGATTGGCAAACCCCAATCCATTTAATAATTGCGCCGCCCGTGCTTGTGCTGTATAGCCGTTAATCGCTTCATAACGTTGCTGTGCTTCAAACCAACTAGCGTCATGTTCGGCCCGTTCCAGAACCCTCTCCAGCTGCCGCAACTCAACATCGCCATCCAGTACAAACTCAATGGCAGACTGGTTAGAGCTGATGATTTCCTGTTCAACAAAAGCAGTCGTTTTTCCAGGTTGTAAGCTGACTTCTCCACTATCTGGTTTGATCACGCCACGAATCAGCTGGAACAAAGTGGATTTGCCGCAACCATTTTTACCAACCAGACCGACACGTTGATTGGCAAAAATCTTTAGGTTACTGTTTTCCAGTAATGGGGTTCCCCCTTGTAAATAAGTCAAACAATGGATATTTAACATAGCATCTTAATGGCGATGGAGTATTCAAAATAGATAGGATTTCTTTGGAAAGAAGTATCGCACATGCACATAATAGTTTCTTTGCTGATAACTTAATTCTCGGTCATTCGCTCTATTTTTTGTGTTGTACCGACACTGATGATGTTATCCAGTACAATCTAAAGATTATTAAGATGAGTTAACAATGACCAGTGACTAAATCTGATGTGTTGTTTCTGTGCAACACCAATTTAATATTGCCTTGACAGGAAAAAGCACCTTATATAAGCTGCGGAGTGGTCAAATATGACACACTCATATTTATTAAGCAATGTCAGCGGTAAGCGTTTGAATGAAAATTTTCCAGCCAGCAAAAAGTGTATTATTAAGGATTAATAATCAGAGTTGGCACGCTCAAC
>JANMVA010000700.1:0-2250 GCA_031392195.1 Saprospiraceae bacterium
GAATATGCGCCCATCGATATGTCTGCCTAGAGTAAGCTTAATAAAATGCTTATTTGAAAGACTGTAATATCCTCCGATTGAATAGCTACTTGTAATCACATTTCGTTCTCTATCAATCACGTAATAAACTAACGGCATGCCTCCACCAACTAATTCTCCTGCATTCCTGGTTTCAAGCTGTGCAAAGCTCACCTCGACTCCAAATCGAGACTGAGAATAGGAAGTGCCGGATAAGCATCCTAGAATGAATATGGCCAACAGTTTTTTGATAAGAGTAAGCTTTTATTAAACAATCCTAAGACAATAACAACATCTGAATCGCTGCCTGTTAACTTGCCTTTAATACACTATTCATTTACCTCCTGTTTCAATTTAGCATAAATCTCCAGGCTGATATACCGTCCGTTTTTGTACTCACAATCTCTCATCGTCCCTTCGTGTTGAAAACCAAGCCTCTCCAACGCCTTCTTGCAATTCTGGTTTTCTGACTCAACGAAGCCCTCAATCCTGTGAAGCCCAAGTTGCTCAAAGGCATAATTACAAATCAATGGAATCGCTTCCTGCATTATTCCTTTACCCCAAAATTCCGGCAATAACCAAAAGCCAATCTCTCCCTTTCGATGATCTTGGTTCACATTATTCAATCCACCTGCCCCATAAAATATTTGGTTATCGATCGAACAAATGGCCCACCAAATGCCAGTTCCATTCTCAATAAGATCATTGAAAAAATCCATCTGAGCTTTCGTTGCCTCCAGTGACTGATAGCTTACTCCATAATATCTGATCACATCCGGATGGGATAGCCCATGGAATAACCGCTCAAGATCACTTTCAATAAATGACCTTAGTAAAAGCCTCTCAGTTAAAATGTCTGGGAATTGTTTTGTCATATGAAATTCCTTTAATATTCCCTACTTAAAATTTATTGATTCCTTCTAGTTAAAAATCTAAAATCTAAAACTGAATACCATTCTCCTGATAATACTCCTTCAACTGCTTCACCTTTATCTCAAACTGCCTCAAAAACCAATCATCATACCGTGCCAAATGAAATGCTTCCAATTCTGGGTGATGCAAACATGAAACTACTGTTTGCCCTGCTTCCACTCCCGACCACAACGCATTGAAAATCCCCTGCCCCGCAGCCGGATCCAATATCCCGGCAGCATCACCACAAAGCACCACACCTTCCTTACACACCGGCCGGTACAAACGCCATCGCATATTAGCTGTCTGGACCTTGCCAACTGTTTTACAATTTTTCAATTCCCCCGGAGGCTCCAGGTTTTTTTCTCCTTTTACACTCAATCTTGTCCACGCACAATGATCGGGCAGTTGCAGCGCCAACCATGTCCAACCATTTTTATTGGGAATAAAATGCGCTGCAGTTGCATCAAAAGGAATTTCCTGCACACATTCTGAAATACCTGTCCAGCAAACAAACAGCGGAGAAAAATATTTCCTTCTAAAATTTAATTTCTGACCGGCCACTGCATTCTTACCGGAAGCATCAATCATGTATTTACAAAACAACTCTGCTGATGAAGTTTTAATACCAACGACTCTGTCTTTTTCCAATAAAATATTTTCAACCTTCTCATTAAACCTGACCGTCACACCATGCTCCTGTGCAAGATTCAATAACGCATGATCAAAAGTTTCACGATGAATGTGCATGCCCATCCAGGGCCCACTGTTATCCTCACCTAAAGGTCTATACGATTGATTAGCAAAAATGCCAGTATACTTCGCCCGCGTGGCTACAATCTCTGCTCCACCAATCCCAATCTTTGTCAACAGAGAAGAAACACCAGGATGAATACTCTCAAGAATTCCAGGTGATGAATGCTGCAGATCGACATTCTCAACCTTATCGGTAACAATCAGCACACTTAATCCCGCCTTCACACATGTAACAGCCGCCGCACAACCGGCGGGGCCGGAGCCGATGATGATTATATCAAATGATAGAGTTCTACTCACTCGTACCCCTAAATCCCCTGATGGTTCGACAAACCTTCCCTCAACCTCGTGCTACAGCTCACCAACCGGGGACCCTTTACCTTGTTATTCACTTTCTTCATCCTCTCATTTTCTCATTCTCCCATTATCTCATTCTCTCACTTTCTCACATTCTCACGTTCTCACAATCTTAGGTTATCATTGCCCATTTAACCTTCCCTCCCTTAACCGTCGCCATCGCCAATTGTGGTGAGCCACCATTCTCAGCAACCTGGCATACATACA
>JANMVA010000040.1:0-10541 GCA_031392195.1 Saprospiraceae bacterium
AGCAGCATTTTTTCCCAATGCTTCGATATATCCACTTTCATCCTGAATATCCGTCACATTTACGTTGATCAGGGTAAGACCAATTTTACGCAATTCACTTCCAACGTTTGAGCTGACATAAGTGAGAAATTTATCGCGATCAGAATTAATTTCTTCTATGTCCATCGTAGCTACAACCAGACGAAGCTGACCAAAAATGATATCCTTTGCAGTCTCCCTTATTTCATCAGTCGTCTTTCGCAAAAGACGCTCGGCCGCTACTTCCATGACACCAGGCTCATTACTGACCGCAACTGTAAAGCGTGAGGGAACACTTACCCGGATATTCTGACGGGAAAGAGCACCACGCAAATCGACATCAATGCTAATCGGTGTCAGGTCCAGGTATTCGTAGTCCTGAATGACGGGCCATACAAATGAGGCGCCACCTGCAAGACACTTAGCAGATGTACCGCCCTTTGTTTTTCCGTAGATCACGAGAATCTTATCGGACGGACAGCGCTTGTACCGCGAGACAAACCAAAGAAGCATGATAAACATGAGGCCAATCAGACCTGCAACAATGACAACGAAAGAACCGGTGAGATCCATGAAGAGTTAGTTTTATAATGAATGAAAATTCAATTTGCTTTGTTAATATGAATTGACGTTAGCATTTCACAGCCTGTCATGACGAAATTAATTTTTCGGGTGCGGATGGTACCGATTCTACTTTCAGAATGTTGCCGTCCAATATTTCGATAACCTTGATTTGTGCGCCTGTTTTCAGTAAGTCGCCCTGCGTGATGGCATCTAATTCACGTACACGTCCTTCAACGTTCAAATGAATTTTTCCAACACCTTTTCCCTGTCCCGGGATCACCAGGTAGACTTCACCCTGCTGGTCCAGTGCATTGTATAAATTGAGTGTACCTGATTGTTCAAGCTGCGAAAACTTATACACCATATATGCCACTATGAACATGGCTGCCAATCCTGCACATGTTGAAAGTAAAACGGCGATCCAGACATTTAATCCATTATTCAGGGTCAGCACACCGGTCCAGCCAAAAAAAGTAAAGAAGGCAATAATGCTTCTCACCGACAAGGCAGAGAATTCGTGATCCAAACTGCCTGCATCATCGACGTGCTCAATTCCTCCACTATCTGAATCAAACCCAATCAATAAAAGGATAAACTGGATGAAAAACAGCACGCTAAAGATGATGGCGATGAACCAAAATACCTGATGTGCCGAGGAGAGTGCCTCCCACCACTGGGTTATGTTACTACTCAGGATCAAATCGAAAATTCCGGTTTTTGATTAAGATAACATTTATCCTGCGCATAGAGTGCCCGACAATCGATAAACGAAATAATTCATCACGGTTGAAAGGTAATAAAGGCTTCTTCAGCATATGGTCAAAATTCGATTAATTTTGCCCGCACATCAACCTGTATAGCGTGGAAGTCAAACTCTTTAGTGGCCAATATTCCAGTTACCTGGCGGAAAAAATTGCTGATTACTACGGCTATGGTCTTGGCAAATGGGAACTGCTGAAATTCAGTGACGGAGAAATGCAACCTGTGATCGAAGAATCAGTCAGAGGATCGTATGTTTTTTTTATCCAATCGACTGCTGCGCCGGCTGATAACCTCCTCGAGCTTTTACTTTTAATTGATACAGCCAAAAGAGCATCAGCGGATTATATCACAGCCGTCATTCCTTATTTTGGCTATGCGCGGCAGGACAGAAAGGACAAACCGCGTGTTCCGATCTCAGCCAAGGTGATCGCCAACCTGCTGACAGCTGCAGGGGTTAACAGGATCATGACGATGGATCTGCATGCAGATCAGATCCAGGGTTTTTTTGATATCCCGGTGGACCACCTCAAAAGCAACGCCATTTTCGTGCCTTACCTTGAAAATATCGACCGTGAAAAGACACTATTTGCCTCACCGGATGTAGGTGGAGTCAAGCGGGCCCGGAATTATGCCAATCATTTCAAATGTGATCTTGTCATTTGTGATAAATACCGAAGAAAGGCGAATGAAGTTGCAGGCATGACCGTCATTGGGGATGTTCAGGGAATGGATGTGATCCTGGTAGATGATCTTGCTGATACTGCGGGCACTTTGTGCAAGGCGGCTGATGCACTTGTGATGAAGGGAGCCAGGAGTGTTAGGGCGATTTGTACACATCCTGTGCTTTCGGGAAAAGCATATGAAAATATCGAATCGTCGCAGTTGACTGAACTCATCGTTACAGATACGCTTCCGTTGAAACGTACGTCGCCAAAAATCAAAGTACTTTCCTCTGCCAAGCTTTTTGCCCATGCAATCCGGAATACGCATGAGCATAGGTCTATCTCAGCGCTGTTTATTGAAGATTAGGCGTTTTCTGCTTCTGAGAGCTTCATCAGACTTAGATGAAAAAACCCGGTCATGCATTCCTGTGCTTTGGCGAGGTTGGTCATGATCACATCATAATAGGTATAGGGAAATTTTTCATAGGATATAACCAGACCTGCTTCTTCCAGGATTTTCAGGTGTTGCGATAAGGTGGGGTAAGACAGGTGGTGGAATTTTTTCAATTCGTTCACCGAGCAAATGCCATCGCGAGCCAGTTTTTCAACGATCCGGAGTCTTGCCGGGTAAGCGAGGGCTTTCATAAAATGAGCGGTCATTTGCTCCGTTTCCGTGTAGAGGTTTGCTTTTGATTTTGCCATGAGTGGATAAGGTTTTCTGGTGAGAGAATAAAAGGGTTCATCCTTATATGTATCGGGGAGGGCAAAGTGTTACCGTGGAAAGGAAGTTTTTTCAGGATTGGGGCAAAAAAGGTGGGTATTTCGTCGAAATACTCACTTGATAGGGAATTCCTGGGAGTCTGAAAGGGGAGTATTTCGACGAAATACCTAGTTTTTCTAAATAATATGGAAAAGCCCCAACAGTGAGTATTTCGACGAAATACCAAGTATCAAGTCATGCTTGCTATTGGGTAAAGCTTTGTTCTTCCCTAAAAGCATACTAACCTTTCATATAGGCAATTACATATTAATATAGTACATTATTTGATTGACCATTTTTTGATATCTCTCAAACCATGCTCTTCTCCCCTTCCTACAAGGGAAATAATCTCCCTATCCTTCTTTAGTTTCTTCGAAAATCATACCTTTGCGTGCTCTAAAATAAAACCGGGTAAAAAATCCAAGGAAATGGAAGTAATGAGATTTCAAGCAAAACCGAGAACAGAGCTCGGCAAAACCTCAACCAAAGCTGTACGCAAGGAAAACCTGGTACCCTGTGTTCTCTACGGAGGCGATGATATTCAACACTTTACACTTGTGCCTTTAACCTTGCGCACACTTGTATATTCTCCTGAATTTAAAGTGGTTGAGATTGAACTCGACGGCCAGGTGCATAAATGCATCCTGAAACATGTCCAGTATCACCCGGTTACAGAGAGCATCATGCACATCGATTTTCTGAGACTGATTGAAGATCACCCTATCCGGATCGAAGTACCGATCCATTTTGAAGGTGTTGCTCAAGGCTTGAAGGCAGGTGGTAAGTTGATCAAGAAAATGAGAAAAGTAAAGGTCCGGACCACTCCTGAGCACCTCATCGACAAGATTGTCCTCGATACTACTCCAATGGCGCTGGGTCAATCTCAACGGATCAAGGACCTGAAGGAATATGAGGGCGTTGAAGTCCTGAATAATGAAAATATCCCTGTAGCTACGATCGATATCCCAAGAGCACTGAGAGGTGGTACTGACGAAGCGGCGGCGGTTACAACAGCTACCGCCACAACACCAGTTGCAGCCAAAACAGCTGCTCCGGCTAAAGCTGCCGCACCTGCAAAGACAGCGGCACCAGCTAAAGAAGCCGGTAAGAAGAAAAAATAACAAACGCGAATAAATCGGTTTTAACAATAGATAAAAAGCATCCTCAGGGATGCTTTTTTAATTTTGGTCCTATGGATGCTACCACATTAAAGATTAGCCTCGTCCAGATGAATGTCCTCTGGGAAGATCCATCGGCCAACATCCATCACCTTGAAAAGATGCTCCATCTCCCACCGGAAACAGATTTATTGTTACTTCCGGAGATGTGGTCAACGGGATTCAGCATGAGGCCTGAATTTATTGCTGAAAAAGATAACGGTCCTGCTTTACAGTGGATGATTCAATATTCTCAAAAGCTTAACTGCGCAATCGCAGGCAGTTTGTCCGTAGAGGAAGACGATAAATACTACAACAGGCTATACTGCGTTCAACCCAATGGAAAGATTGATCATTACGATAAGAGGCATTTGTTCTCTTATGGAAAGGAAGATCAACACTATCATGCAGGTGATCAACGGATTATCATCGAGATCAAAGGCTGGAGGATCATGCCCATCATTTGTTATGATCTCCGCTTCCCGGCCTGGTGCCGGAATAATCTCGATTATGAATTACTGATCGTCGTCGCCAACTGGCCTAAACCCCGGATCACACACTGGGATGCTTTATTGAAAGCAAGGGCAATTGAAAACCAATCTTATATTGCAGCCGTCAACCGCATCGGAAGGGATGGCAGTGATCTGGAATATCCCGGTCATAGCAGTATATACGACATGAATGGCCATTGCATTGCGAACACGGACTATCATGAAGGTATTGAGACCTATACATTAGACAAATCTGAGCTGACCGAATATCGGAAGCGATTCAGATTTTTGCAGGACAGAGACCATTTTAGTCTCATGGTGGAATGATTTTTGTATTATAATTATTTATAATATGTTGATTTCAAATAAGCTCCTATTTATTGCCCTGATCAGCGCGTTATTTTCAATGACGAGTTGTTCGAGTGTGCGGCTGGCTGTATATGATTATCAAAAGAAGCATGAATATGCAATGGCAAACAATGCTTCGTATGCTGCAACGAATTCAAAAAAAGCAAGTACCGAAAAGCAAGCCATCACGAATAAGGCGAGTAAATATATTGGGTCCAATTATCGCTATGGCAGCTGCGATCCTTCTAAAGGTTTTGATTGTTCGGGACTAGTCTATCATGTTGCAAAATCACAAGAGATCGAATTGCCCAGATCTTCATCGTCAATGGCGAGTTTAGGCAATCACATCCCATGGAAAAAAGCCGAAGCAGGAGACCTTATTTTCTTTGGCGACAATAATCGAATCAATCATGTAGGGATTGTGGAAAAGAATAAAGGGAATGAAATGTGGATCATCCATAGCTCAAGTTCGAATGGAGTCCTTCGGGAGGATATTCTCGAAAGTGATTATTGGATGAAGCGTGTGATGTTTGCGATAGATATTACTACCCTGAAGGGAAGGACATAACTCAGTTGCAGGAGAAAACTCCCTGCAACAGCACTGCACTTAGGGCCTAAAAACACTCCTTGCAAAAGTTACTACCTCACTTGGTTTAAGTAGAAAACTCCTTGCAACTGTTACTACTTTTCTTCATTTAATTTCAAACCAGACTTTTTCATCGGGATTGCCTGCATGATAATCGACCAGTATTTCCTCTCCGGCATGTATCTCCTTCAATGCTTTAAAAAGGATGAATTGGTTTTGATAATCAGGCTCAAAAATGGCATTTGGTTTTTCAGAATGATTATAGAGTGAACCGTAACCGAGTGCGATGGCGATGCTTTCTTTTCTCCATTCAAAATAATACTCATACAATACATATCCTCTTACTACTTCACGTGCCTGTTCACCCGGCAATACAATAATCGGGCAGATCTCGATCAGGCTACCAGCCAGTATATCTTCCGTGCAATACATTCCGTACCTGTGCTTTCCACTTGGTGCAAAATATAAACCCGGGTGCTGTTGGATCATACGAATGGTAATACGTAAATTTATTGTCTTCTCAAGGTATAGACGGCCGCTATGATAAATCCAAAACCGGCCCATTGAAACCATGTGATCGATTCTCCATCCAGGCTACCCCAGACCAGGGCCATGCAAGGAATAGCATAGGCAATGGCAGATCCAAACACAACCGTTGTTTTCTGAAGAAGCCAATAAAAGAGAATGTTGGCAAATACTGTGCATGCCAATGCAAGCAGGATCAATGAAGGCATCGAAACCTTCCAGGTTTCTGCCTGCATCATTTTATTAAATGCTCCTGTAAATGCGAGGATGGCAATAGAGATGATACCAAGGAGAAAAAAACCAACAGCCGTCAATGCGATCGGATGTATATCCTGGCAATAATGTTTTACCAGATTGGCACTCAATCCATAACACAAGGTGCCCGCTACTACAAATAAAACATAGGAACTGATTTGCCAATCCTTTTCTCCCGCCATCAGTATACCAATGCCTGCGCATCCGAGAATGAGACCTATTAAATAATGCTTTCGGAAAGGCGTCCCAAAAAAGAACAACCCTATCAGCAATGCGAAGACAGGAGTCAGACTATTCAATACACCAGTCACAGCACTTCCAAGTCTTGTCTCCGCCAAAGCAAACAAAAAAGCAGGTATTCCATTTCCTGTAAGAACCACAAGTGTGACAAGCCATATTTTTCCTTTTGGAAACGGGATTTTGGAAATCAGAAAAATCGGAATAAAGGCCAAAGCACTAATGGCAATCCGGAAAGCTCCTACCTGTATTGGAGTAAAATGGATCAGTCCCTTTTTGATCAGAATGAAAGAACCACCCCAGATGAAAGCAAGGATCAAAAAGACTGCCCAGTATTTGAATTCGTTGTGAGCGATTGGTTGTGCAGTGGATCCTGTCATCCTTTATTTCCTATTTCCAGAACTTTATTCCAAACACGCCAAACATTTTTGTAGCAGATTTTCTCTATGTCCTCCTCTCTATATCCTCTTTCCAATAACTCGGCGATGAGATTTGGATACATACTGACGTCTTTTAACCCTGTAGGAAGACTATCACCTACGCCATCAAAATCAGAACCTATTCCAATGTGATCAATACCGGCAATATTGCGCACGTGATCAATATGGTCCGCTACTTTTTCTACATCAGAGAACAATGCCGGATGCTCTTTCCGGAATAGATCAATCAAAGGTTTGGCAGCAGGGTCATCCGCTTTGAGGTTGGCCTTATTCAAACGATCGTCCAGTTCCTTTCGATTTGCTGTACGAATCCTTGCTACTTCGGCATCCAAAAAGTCAGAACCAAAATTGATCTGGATCACGCCATTCATTTTTCCGAGTAAAATGATCATCTCATCACTCATATTCCTTTCCCAACCTGGCGTAAAGACCCGACATGAAGAATGAGATGCAATGACAGGAGCTTTTGATTCTCTGATGACATCATAAAATGCCTTATCGGAAACGTGAGATACGTCGATCATCATTCCTGCCTTATTCATTTTATGTACTAATACAATACCAAAAGGACTAAGACCATTCCATGTCCTGGTGGTGTCGTATGAACTATCCGAAATGTGATTGTCCTTACCATGTGTCAGAGTCACATACCGGATACCCCTTTCAAAAAAATAATCTACATCTTCCAGGGTAGCGATTGGTGCACCATTCTCAAGACCCATCGGTAAGGAGATCAATCCCTGTTTAAAATTTGATTCGATCAATTGAGGTGTAAATCCCGGTGCAAACTTGTCAGGATGAGCTTCGATAATTCCGTTGACCAGATCGATCAGCGAGTCTGCTTCTACTTTAGCTGAGGCAAGATCATCCTGATATGAAGCTGGAATGAAGATGGACATGAAGGGAGCAGACAATCCACCTTCTTTGGCTCTTACGTAATCAAAATCTCCTTCAGCGCTCTGAACAGGAATGGTGAGGTATTCGCGCTCGAGGCGAAAATTTTTTACACTCAATCTCCATGGCAGGTCAATATGTCCATCTGTAATGATAAACCGATGGGCAAGTTCTTTTGCTTTTTGAAAATAATCAGGATTCATTGAAGGCTTTGGCGATGAGCATGCGAAGGTAAAAAATAGCAAAGAGTACAGGAAAAGACGAAGAATGCTCATGGAAGTAAGAACATGTGTAACATTGATTGATATAAAATCGATAACAAACGTAAGGAAACCGCGGGGATAATGATTATAAAGTTTAACATCCGGGAGGGAAATAAATATCAAACGATGAGCAACTACCTGGCCACCAATTATCCGTTCGCTTACGGAAGTTTACGGCACGTATATTCCTTATATATGGGGCTATGTTGTAGGTTGTTAGAAACTGGACAAGGAATTAGTTCTATGTTATGAAGCTTCCCAATTAATATCCGCCTATCTATCGAGATATGTTGCTTGTTGTTAGAAACTGGACATGGAGTATGCGTAAACGATCATCTATTACTTTCCCAAATCGTCTCCAGTTTTTTAATCGATGCTTTCATATCAATACCCTTTCCAAGCACGCCCTTAAAGAGATCACCACGTTCCTTCAACAAGGGTAACGCATTTTTAATATGGAAGTCTGTTATCCGCAGTCCTTTTTTAACTTCATCCCAATGCAAAGGCATCGATACAGGTGCACCGGGTTTGGGACGCACAGAATAAGGAGCTGCCAACGTTGCCTGCGGTCTATTCTGCAAAAAGTCCAGGTATATTTTTCCTTTTCTTTTTGAAGTCAGTCGCTCTATACTGGTCGTATCGGGCATTTCCCTTTGCATCATCGTGACAATCAAGCGTGCAAATTCTTTTGACTGCTCGTAATCGTACTTTGCATTTAAAGGAATATAAATATGCAATCCTGTAGAGCCCGATGTTTTGCAAAATGAATCAATCCCCGCTGCAGTTAAGATATCATGTCCCACCTGCGCCGCTTTTATCACTGTATCAAAATTATTTTTATCCGGATCCAGATCAATGATACACCAGGTTGGATGGTCCGGCTTGAGATGGGTGCTGCTCCAGGGATTGATCTCAATGCAACCGAGATTGACCATTACTAAAAGGCTGGCTTCATCCTGCACCATCATGAAGTTCTTATCAATGTCCTCGTCAGCACTACGGTATGGCACTTTCTCCACCCATTCGGGCACTTTCCCTGTCACATCTTTCTGGTAAAAACTTTTCCCTGCATAACCATCCGGATGACGATTAAGGGATTCAGGCCTGTTTTTCAGATAAGGCAACATCATCGGTGCAACCTGATAATAATAGTTGATCAGATCGCGCTTGGTGATCTTTTCCTTTGGCCAAAAGAGTTTGTCCAGGTTAGTGAATTTCATTTCCTTTCCATTCACTTTCTTGACCTGAGTTTCGTCAGAAGGATTCAAAAGTGTTTTCCGGGATTGATCACTGGCAGGCATGACTTTTTCTTTTAAAAGTTTTGGTTTTGCACTTTTCTTTACTGGGATGGCCACTTCCTCAAGGACATCCTTTGCTTTTTTATCCTCTCGCATTCCTTCAAATGAAGGATGACGCATGATTCCATCTGTAGTCAATTCCGTATAACTCACTTCACACACTAATTCAGGCTTCAGCCAAGTAACAGTTGCATGCGGTGGATCATGTCGGAAACGTGAAGGCTTGTTGACATCAATTTCCTCAGAGAATGGATTTGTTTTACGGATCAACGGTTTGAACTTCTGTATCATCTCCTTCTGCAGCTTATCCGAAAAGCCCGTTCCTATTTTTCCTGTGTATTGTAATTGGCCATTTTTGTGAACACCTACTAAAAGTGAGCTGAATGATTTACTGGTTCCTTCATTTTGGGTATAACCTCCAATGACCACTTCATGGCGCAGGTTGGATTTCATCTTTAACCATTCCCTGGTTCGTCCGCCGGGATAATAAAGACTGTCTGCCTTCTTTGCCATAATTCCTTCAAGACCCATCTTTCCCGCAGCAATAAGTAATTCTGATGCCGCAGTATGAAAAGATTCACTCATGCGGATAATTGAATCACCTCCCGGTAAAATTTTAGAAAGCAATTCGCGCCTGGCCAATAAAGGCATCATGGTGAGATCAAATCCATCGAGCCACATCACATCAAAAACGTAGTAGATGATTTCCCCGTCCGATTCACTTCGCCAATTTTGCAAAGCACCGAAATTCGGCTTGCCATCATCATCCAACACTACAATTTCTCCATCGACGATTGCATGAATCCTCCAGTCTTTGATCGCCTGATAAACAGGATAAAATTTTTCATTAAAGGATTTATTATTCCTGGAAATAAGCTCGATATGATTTTTATTCATTGAGCTGACGGCGCGATAACCGTCCCATTTGATTTCATATAGCCAACCTTCCTGATCAAAAGGATCGGAAAGCGTGGCCAGCATGGGTAAAAATGTTTTTGGAAAAGGCTTTTTCTTTGCGCCTTCAGGAGTTTTCGTCAGCTCGAGCCTTTTTTTTTACCGTTTTTCGAAACGGGTGATTTGGCTGCAGCCTTTTTGACCGGTGTAGCCTTCTTTGCGGTTGTTGCTTTCTTATCAGCTGTTACTTTTTTCGCGATTGTTGCTTTCGTAGCAGTTGTGACCTTCTTCACAGTTGCTGCTTTCTTTGATGGTATTGTCTTTTTACTGGTAGATGAATTCACATTTTTGTTTTTTGTTGTGGCTTTACCAGTTCCATTTGTACGA
>JANMVA010000216.1:0-4272 GCA_031392195.1 Saprospiraceae bacterium
GCTTTTGACTATAAAAGTTCGCTGGGTGCAAAGCTTTTAGCTGATTATAAAAAAGAGATCACCAAAGGCATTGCATGGAAATCTAATTTATCGGCATTCCTCAGTTATGATGGAACAGATCTTTCTAACTGGACGTGGGTAAATGGATTTTCAACTGCGCGAAAAGGAATTGGCCTTGGCGTCGATGTTGGTTTGCGTGGCAATAAACAAGAGGCATTGGCGGCGGGCAGAACAGACAACCCTGTGCAATCTTATTGGATCGTAGGTTTGTCTTTTGCGCTATAAAAAAGGAAGCTCAAAAAACCAATTGTCAGATCTCTCTGCCCCTTTCCCCTAAAGGGAGAGGAATAGATTTTGGTTGGTTTTTAGAGGTCCCCGTAAGTAGTTAAATTCACAGAAATGATAGCTCAAATTCGATTCATTATTATAAGCCTGGGCTTCATGTCTTTGATTCAATCTGTCAATAGCCAGGAATTTTATTTTGGTGTTGATCTTTCGTATGTCAATGAAATGGAGTCATGTGGTGCTTTGTATAAAGTTGGAGATTCACTGACGGATCCGTTTACCATGTTCAGCGATTACGGTGCGAACCTTGTCAGAGCACGATTGTGGCATACGCCATCATGGTATGATAATCTGAATATGGGGATCAGGTTTGGGAATTTTCCGGATGCACAACAAACTATCATGAGAGCACATCAAGCCGGCATGGATGCACTGCTTGATTTTCATCTTTCCGATAATTGGGCTGATCCGTCACACCAGGTAGCACCCGCAGCTTGGAATAATGTATTGAACAATTTGCCTTTGCTACAGGATTCACTTTTCAACTATATATACAGTACCCTGGACCAACTGGCATTGCTTGGCACGTTGCCTGAGATCGTTCAGATTGGAAATGAAACCAATCGCGGCATTCTTTTATCGCAGCAACAAAATGATCAGGGATGGACATTGGACTGGAACCGGAATAGTGCATTGTTCAATGCAGCGATTTCAGCTGTGCACGCTATTGAAGTTGCACATGGGCAAGAAGTAAAAATTGCTCTGCATATAGCCGACCCGGATGCAGTCGGGTGGTACATGGATCAGTTTCATGATCATGGTGTCACCGATTTTGATATTATCGGGATGTCATATTACTGGCAGTGGCATGAGATGACATTCGCTGCTGTAGGCGAGGTCATTTCATCGTTGAAACAAACGTATCCTGACAAAGAAATAATGATCCTCGAAACAGCGTATCCATGGACGACTATGAATGCGGATGGTGCCAACAATATTCTTTCCGTTTCATATCCCGGTTATTCTCCTTTCAGTCCGGTGAGACAAAAGCAATGGCTGATTGATCTTACGCAGGAGGTGATTGATCATGGAGGTAAAGGCGTTGTCTACTGGGAACCTGCATGGGTTAGTACTGATTGTCGGACACAGTGGGCTGTTGGGTCATCGTGGGATAATGCTACTTTTTTCAATGCGGATCATGCGTTGATTGAAAATGGAGGGATTCAGTGGATGAGTCATCCGTATGATTTCACAACGGGTATTGAAGATGTTAGTCAGGATAAAATAAAAATGGTTTGGGTGGATGTAGAAAATTCATTTTTAATCCAAACTGATAATATTGATTTAGGTAAAAAAACTTTACGTGTTTATTCGATTGATGGAAAGGAAATTTTTGTGTGCTCGATTGATATGGTTGAAAATGGTGAAGAAATAATGGTTCAGGTTCCCTTGAGAAATGCGGGATGTTATTTTGCAATTTTGGAATCGGATGGAAAAGAAATTGCTGTTCAAATTTTTATGCATATTAATTGAAAAGGAATTTGCCGTTGTGAAAACGTTTGTAAACGGGTGTGGGGGATAATGATGGGTATTATTCGATTACTATATATTAAGCTTTTCAAAATTGTTACGTATATTTTGAATTTACTGAATTAGCCGTAGTCTTTACGTATAAGAACGGCTATTGTCATTTAACATATTGATATCACACCTTTGTATACATCAATGAAAAAAATATTGTTACGTATATTTTGAATTTACCAAAATTCACCTTTTTCTACCCTTAATTTTGTCGTGATCATGAATGCTTCTTATAAGGATCATGATCAATACTTCACTTCATTCTTCACCACTTAAAACAACTTCACCATGTCATTCTCTAAAGCACATTTATTCGACTCACTACCCTACTACCAATCCATCTGGTCCAAAGCCCTTTCACATCCGGCAAGGATCACAATTCTAAATCATCTTTTAGAAAATGGAAGCACCCCGTTTTATGAACTCTCTAAACTAGTCCCACTTTCATCGACAACCACCTCTCAACACATTCGCCACCTGAGAATCTTAGGCCTTATCGAAGCAGAAGAAAAAACACCCCACACATTTTATCAACTGATTCCGGGCACCTGCAAAAACCTCGCGTTTATGATCACCGATCTGAACCTGGGATTTTCAGGAATGAAATCCTCCGGCGAAGACATTTAATTAAAAAAAAAAGCGGCAATCACCTTGCCGCTTTTTTATTTTCTAAATGATAATTCTAATACCCATCATTCTGATCCAGATTTGGATTAGCTCCTAAATCGGATGCAGGAATGGGAAATACATCCCGGGTTTGCTCAACTGATTTACCTTCTTTCACACCACCTTTCCATGCCCATAAATAATCGGTTTCACTAAACAGATCAAATCGAACAAGATCAGTGCGACGATGCGCCTCCCAATATAATTCACGTGCACGTTCGTCAATCATCATTTGAAGTGTTAATTCTGCATCACTGATGCCACCACCTGAACCTCCATAAGCTCGGTTTCGTACCTGGTTAAAATAATTTAGTGCCAAACCGCGATCTCCCCCTCCGCGGATGATGGCTTCACTTGCCATCAACAATACATCAGCAAGTCTAAACATAGGAAAGTCGGTATCCGGATATGCAAGGTCTTTCCCGGGCTGGCCGGTTGAAGAGATATTTTTAAATTTCTGAATCGCGTATCCGTCAGTAAATACTGTAATATCATTGATATCGAGATTTTGCCCGCTGGTATAAAAAAGACCGCGTTTGTCAAAACTTGTCAACAGGATCTCATACGTATAATCAGGTTTGTCAAGAAACAACCGGATGAGATAAGAACCACTATTGATGCTGATATTATCACCATCCTGTGAAAGGATGCCATTCTGAATTGTATCCCCAAGATTAATAGCCCAGTCATCATTTGACCTGAATTTAAACTCCCCTGTAGTCAGATCGACATTTATTTCCAGTGCCTTCGTCGCCGGATTCCATGTCAGGTCCTGATCAACATTCCAACCTCCGGATGTTGCATCACCGGCTATACCCCAGGTACGCCGCTCCATGGTATAGGTATTATTATTCAGGTCTGCCTTGATATAATATAATCCCGCTTGCGGTACCCAAATTGTATCTCCATTCATTTCCAGTGTACCATTCCCACCATTATCTCCCAGGCGCAATGCAAAAGATGCAGAAGGAACGCGTGTAAAGAAAAACGGGCTATTATCTGTTGGAAAATAAATATGGCCTTCAAAGACTTTATTGTTCAATTGCGACGAAAGAGATGTTTCGGTATTTGTACCTACCCAGCCCTGGTACGCACCAGGAACATAAAGTTTGGGATATAAAACTGTATTGCCTTCATTTGGCACAACGACAATACCTCCAATATTTTCCGGAAATTTCTCAACAAATTGTCGTGTAGTCCGGGGGCCACCCCAGGCTGAAGAAGCACCATGATCCGCTGGCCTCATACTGCCACCAATAGGACCTAATACAAGGAAGGTTGTACCTCCATAAGTTCTCGTATGCACTCCGTCAAATGTGATTGGAAAAATAATTTCATTTGACTTATGATTGTCCGCCAAAAAAAGATGCTCGTATTCCGGTTCAAGTGTATAGCCTGCATTGATCACTTTATTAGCGTAAGCAAGTGCATCCGCGTACCGGGGTGTATTGATGTAGGTTTCTGCATTTAGATAGAGCTTCGTCAACAAGGTCCATACAGCTCCCTGATCTGCCCGTCCATAATCGTTGGTACGCACCGGTGCTATGATCGTTTCTATTTCGAGAAGTTCCGATTCGATGTATTCAAAAAGTTCAGGCGCTAAAATTTGCTGTGGAAAGAATGATCCCACTATATCATTTTCTGTAACAAAAGGAACATTTCTAAAAAGATCCAATGCATGCCAATAACTGAGCGAACGAAGGAATCTGGCTTCCGCACGATATCCCTGAATTTCCTGCG
>JANMVA010000162.1:0-3805 GCA_031392195.1 Saprospiraceae bacterium
GAGAAAGTGAGAGAGTGAGAAAGTGAGAGAGTGAGAGAGTTAGAATAATGTTTTAGGTATATAAGCGCGAAAGGTCCCCGGGGTTGCCAGAATGGAAAAGCGTGCAACGCTTAAACCATTCGCACACAGGGGCAGGGGTAGCGCCGCTCAATCGTAAATAAAAAATACTGATGGTCCGCGACCTATCGGAAGGCGAAGCCTTGCAACATTCTCAACAGGATAACATTTTTCCCATCGAACACAGACTGGTGTCGAGAGAGGAAAACGAAATCCGTATGGGTCAGCATGCAAAGGTGTTTTGGTTTACCGGGCTTTCCGGTTCAGGCAAGAGTACACTGGCGATTGCATTGCAAAGACAACTTTTTGATGATGGGTATCACGTGGTTGTTTTGGATGGAGATAATATTCGCAAAGGGATCAGTAATAATCTTTCTTTCACTGAAGAAGACAGGTATGAAAACATACGGCGCATTGCAGAAACGGCTAAACTATTTGTAGCGAACGGCCAAATATGTTTGGTCAGTTTTATTTCTCCAACAATCGCCATGAGAAATAGTGCAAAAGAAATCATCGGTGAAAAAGATTTTATCGAAGTATATATCGATACGCCAATCGAAATATGCGAATCACGGGATGTAAAAGGATTGTATAAAAAAGCACGGGCAGGGGAGATTCCGGATTTCACCGGTATTCATGCTCCGTATGAACCACCGGTCCATCCGGCCATTCATATTCGAGCTGCTGTAAACTCAGTCGAACAATCAATCCAGGATTTATATCTGCAGACACTGCCGCATATAAAATGGTAGTGAGCCATCAGGAATGAAATTTTTCAAATGTCAACTTAGATAGCTTCATGAAGTATTATCTCAATCACCTGGAAGAATTAGAGTCGGAATCCATTTTTGTCTTGCGCGAAGTTGCCGCACAATTTGAAAATCCGGTGATCCTGTTTTCAGGCGGTAAGGACAGCATATTGATGGTGTACCTCGCTGTGAAAGCATTCTATCCCGCGAGAGTACCCTTTCCTTTATTGCACATTGATACCGGCCACAACTTCCCGGAGACGATCGAATACAGGGACTGGCTGGTCAATCATTTTAATCTTCGATTGAATGTAGGATCTGTTCAGGATGCGATTGACCAGGGGAAAATTAAAGAAGAGCAGGGTTTTAATGCCAGCCGTAACGGACTGCAGACATTTGTATTGCTGGATGAACTGGAGAAAGGCAAATACGACGCAGCACTTGGTGGCGGCAGGCGCGATGAAGAAAAATCAAGAGCAAAAGAGCGCTTTTTCTCTCATCGGGATGAGTTCGGCCAATGGGATCCAAAAAACCAACGACCGGAATTGTGGAATTTATTTAATGGCCGCAAACATTTCGGCGAACACTTCCGTGTATTCCCGATCAGCAACTGGACGGAACTGGATGTATGGCGCTATTTAGCAGCTGAAAATATTCCACTACCATCACTGTATTTTGCCCATCAGCGCAATGTATTTACACGTGACGGTGTACTTCTTGCTGAAAGTGAGTATATCACTCGCCGACCAGAAGAAGAAGTGAAGTCTGAAATGATCCGCTGCCGCACCATCGGAGATGTGACATGTACGGGCGTCTGGAGATCAGATGCAGCGACGATCGAAGAGATCATCCAGGAAGTTGCAACGTCACGTCTGACGGAAAGAGGAGGACGGTCTGATGATAAGCGAAGTGAGACGAGTATGGAGGATAGGAAAAAGCAAGGATATTTCTGAAAGCAAGGCTTTCAGAAAGGTTTATGAGGTTTATGGGGTTTATCCGGGTTCGTATTAATAAGATTTGGATTCTTAACGGAAATGGACGAATTTAAGGGTGAAAACAATTACTTCACCCTTAAATTATGTAACCATGTTGAAATACAAAACTTATTCTTTCGAATCTTTGGAAGTTTGGAAAGAGAACAGGGCATTAGTTACCATTATTTATAAAATTACAAGCCGATTTCCGAAAGAAGAAAAATTTGGCCTGGTTGATCAAATGAGAAGAGCTGTATTTTCTGTTTCAAACAACACTTCAGAAGGAACTTCAAGAAAGTCTTTTAAAGATCAGGCAAGATTTTCTGAAATAGCTTTTGGAAGCTTAATGGAATTATTGAATCAAACGATATTAAGTTTTGATCTCAGATATATCACTGAGGAAGAATTAATTAGTCTGCGAGTCAAGTATGACAGTATAGGATATAAACTCAATAGCCTGAGAGCCTCACAGCTTAAAAGAGTCAGTTCCGCAATTATAAATAGATGCCTCACTCTCATAGGAACCTTATAAAATAAGCAGTACCCCATAAACCGCATAAACTCCATAAACCAATCCCAGCCATTTTGAAATCACAAGGATCACAAGTAAAAACAACCGAATTACTAAGACTTAGCACAGCAGGGTCGGTGGACGACGGAAAATCTACATTGATCGGCAGATTGCTATACGACAGCAAATCGATATTTCAGGATCAATATGATGCGATCGAAGCGGTATCAAAGAAGAGAGGAGAAGAAGGTATCAATCTCGCACTCCTGACAGATGGCTTGAAAGCAGAACGCGAGCAAGGCATTACGATCGATGTAGCGTACCGGTATTTTTCAACTCCCAAACGGAAATTTATCATTGCAGATACACCGGGGCATATACAATACACACGCAACATGGTCACAGGCGCAAGCACCGCCAATGTTGCACTCGTGCTGATTGATGCCCGGAAAGGAGTTTTAGAACAAACAAGACGGCATGCGATCATTGCCAGTCTGTTGCAAATACCTCACCTGGTCATCTGTATCAACAAAATGGACCTCGTCGATTATAGTCAGGAAGTGTATGACAATATCCATGATGAGTTTGAAGAGTTTGCCAGCAAACTGGATGTGCACGATGTCAATTTCATACCGATCTCTGCATTGAGAGGAGACAACATCGTAGATCGCAGCACAAACATGCCGTGGTATGAAGGCTCGACTTTATTGTATTACCTGGAGAGTGTTCACATCGCCAGTGACTATAATTTTATCGATTGCCGGTTTCCCATTCAGTATGTGGTGAGACCTTACAATGATGAATTCCATGACTATCGTGGATATGCAGGTCGTGTTGCCGGTGGGATTTTGAAGAAAGGAGACGAAGTCATGTTATTGCCTTCAGGGTTTACTTCAAAGATTAAACGCATCGAATCCTACAAACAGGAAATCGATGAAGCATTTCCACCCATGAGCGTCATCGTTCACCTGGAAGATAATTTTGATCTCAGCCGGGGAGACATGTTAGTGCGAAGTAATAATATGCCACGCCAGGACCAGGATGTCGACCTGATGATCTGTTGGTTTAATGAGAAACCCTTGCAGCGCAGAGGAAAATACATCCTCAGGCATACAACGAAAGAAGCGCGCTGTATTATCCGCGAAGTCAGGTACCGGATGGATGTCAATACACTGCACCGCGACCTGGAGAATATTCAAATCAACATGAATGACATTGCCCGCATTTCCATCCGGTCGACACTTCCATTGTTTGTCGATTCATATCAACGAAACCGTATTACAGGTAGCGTGATCTTGATTGATGAAGGGACGAATGAAACGGTGGCGGCGGGGATGATCATTTAGCATGGAAAAGCATGTCGTAGCGCAGCGAAGATCCCGCCTTTGCATTAGCAAAGTTGCGGGAGAGCATGGAGAAGTTTTCTGCAGCTGGAGTTTTCTCCCGCTGCCCATTAATTGCCGGAGAAAACTCCGGGCAATAGGTGTTTTTAATTTGGGTTAAAAACAGTTCCC
>JANMVA010000181.1:0-2641 GCA_031392195.1 Saprospiraceae bacterium
CTTTTCGGATTCCTGTTTTCATCTGCCAATTTCCCATGGGGAGGTGCATTTGGAGAAAGTACGGCCATGTGGCTGAGCAATTTCATGGGTAATATTGGTGTCATCCTTTCATTATTGTTCATCCTCGCTGCGACATTTATCATCCAGTTTAATCCCAAGATGACATGGAAAGGAGAATTCCTTGCGATGCCTGATATGAAAATGCCGTCGTGGAAACTCAGCATGTCTGATCTGGGCATGGATTTTTTCAGGAAAAAAGTGACTGCACCAGTTGAGCCTGTCGATGAGGAGGATGAAGAATTATCAGATGAAGATGAATATGAAGATGATGAAGAAGAGGAAATGGAAGAAGAAGAGGAAGGTGTTTTACAACCCGGATTCTTAAACAAGTTTCTTCGCGAAAATAAAATAACGGAAGAGGAGAGAGTTTCATTGGAAGATGAGGAAGATGATATTGATGGTCTTGATCTGATCATTGAAGAGCGGATCCCTATTTCAAATGATCCGATGAATCCGGAACTGGAGATCACGCTGGGTGATCCTTCGGAAGTTGCAGACGCATTTTCAGAATCACACCACCCTTCTACTTTCAGCGGCGTTCAGGATAAGGTTTTTCTGATGGATCAGGAAAACAATGATCACAGTGAGCCATATGATCCAACGCTTGAGCTTTCTTCTTTTAAGCCACCTGTGCTTGAATTACTACTTGAGTACCCTGATGAGAAAATCCAGATCGACCGGACAGAGGTAGAGGCGAATAAAGATCAAATCATCGAAACGCTGCTGAATTATAAAATTGAGATCACCAAGATCCGCGCAACCATCGGCCCTACGGTTACTTTATATGAGATCATCCCGAAACCAGGTATCCGTATTTCGAGGATCAAGAATCTGGAAGATGATATTGCACTCAGCCTTTCTGCATTAGGTATCCGTATTATCGCCCCGATCCCAGGAAAAGGAACGATTGGTATTGAGGTGCCCAATAAGAAGAAGCAGATTGTTTCTTTGAAAGAAGTATTGTCATCGGATAAATTCATTTCAGGTAAAATGGATTTGCCGATCGCGTTGGGAAAAACCATTTCAAATGAAGTGTTTGTAGCTGACCTGACGAAGATGCCTCACTTGCTGATCGCAGGTGCAACCGGTCAGGGAAAATCTGTCGGTATCAATACTGTACTGATGTCTTTATTATACCGCAAGCATCCATCGCAATTAAAGCTTGTATTGATCGATCCAAAGAAAGTCGAGTTGTTCCCTTATGCAAAACTCGCTCATCACTTTCTCGCTTTTTTACCGGATCAAAAAGAGCCGATCGTCACAGAAACAAAGAAAGTCATCTATACGCTCAATTCACTGTGCATCGAAATGGATGATCGGTATGACTTGTTGAAAAAGGCGCATGCACGTAACCTGAAGGAATACAATGAAAAGTTTGTCAACCGACAATTGAATCCATTGAAGGGCCACAAGTTTATGCCGTTTATCGTGCTTGTGATCGATGAATTTGCAGACCTGATCATGACTGCGGGAAAAGAAGTGGAGATGCCTATTGCACGACTTGCTCAACTTGCGCGTGCTGTTGGTATTCACCTGATCATTGCTACTCAGCGGCCGTCAGTGAATATCATTACAGGTGTCATCAAAGCTAATTTTCCTGCAAGGCTTGCCTATAAAGTAGCATCGAAAGTAGATAGCCGTACCATCCTTGACATGGGTGGTGCAGATCAACTGATCGGACAAGGTGATATGTTGCTTTCGATTGGAAGTAATATGATCCGTCTGCAATGTGCATTTGTCGATACGCCTGAAGTGGAAAGTGTGATCAATCATATCGCTGATCAGAAAGGATATCCTGAACCATATTATCTGCCTGAATTTATGGGTGATGACGAACCGATTGCGGGTGCTGATGGCATGACCTATGCAGAGCTCGATGATATGTTTGAAGATGCCGCGCGCCTTGTCGTTCAAAATCAACATGGGAGTACATCGATGATTCAGCGGAGATTGAAGCTTGGTTATAATCGTGCAGGAAGGATCATGGATCAGCTACAAGCAGTTGGTGTTGTGGGACCTGCAGAAGGAAGCAAGCCAAGAGATGTGCTAATGTATACGGAGACTGATCTGGATATGCTGATCTCCAGGATGAGGACGAAGAATTAACGAAGACGAAGGCGAAGGCGGAGGCGAAGGCGGAGGCGGAGGCGTGCCTTTGGCACTTCAAATTACTCTGGTCAATCCACTAATACTTCATAAGCTTAATTGCCTTATTCAGCTTTGAATAGGGATTTGTTACATAACAGAAATACAACCCGGAAGGCAATGAATTTGCATCAAAATGAAACTGGTGTGTTCCCTCCAACAATTCACTATGGTTTAATATTTTAACAACACGGCCGGATGCATCCAGGATCGCCACTGAAAAAAAATCCTTTTTGACTGTTGTGATCGATATTGTTGAATTATCAGAAAAAGGATTTGGAAATGCTTTCAACTCAACTATTAAGTTATCATTTGGTTCTGAATTACCTGATATAACATCATCCAGATTGATCCGGTACATGCCACGACCGAAAGTGGCTACAACTAATAAATTTTGTGGGGTATGATAAGCCAGGTCTGTGCAGACTAAGTTAGG
>JANMVA010000238.1:0-2226 GCA_031392195.1 Saprospiraceae bacterium
CGCATAGGATAATGCGATGATGATAATGCAAAGTTTGATGTTGAAAAAATGTGTTTCGGGGTTCATTCACTCAATATACTTATCAATCTTCACAACGTTGTCAATTTCCCTGAAGTCCAGTTTCTGCTGCTTACAAGAAACAGCAGAAATTCTTTTTGGAATTCATAGCAACCTTCTTTATATTTACTCAGACGAATAATTTACCATTCGCCTGCCTCGGTTCATTACCAGATGACCCGTTGCTTCACCAGAAAACAAAATTCATCATGCTAGCGAAAACCTATGCTGCTGCCGTCCATGGCGTGGACGCGCGGACGATTGAGATTGAAGTCAATGCCGGTGGCATCGTCAGTCCCGGCCAGAACATGTACAACCTGGTCGGGCTGCCCGACAACGCCATCCGCGAAGGATGGCAACGAATGGAGTCGGCCATTAAGAACATTGGCTACCGGCTGCCAGTCGTCAAATTGGTGGTTAACCTCGCACCTGCCGATGTACGAAAGGAAGGCTCTGCGTATGATCTTCCTATTGCCACAGCTATTGCGGCCAGTACGGGCATGATCGATCATGAGCGCCTGCAAAAATTTATGATGGTAGGTGAGATCTCTCTCGATGGGCAATTGCGTCCCATGCGTGGCATACTCCCGATAGCCATCCAGGCACGCAAGGAAAAAATGGAAGGCCTTATCGTGCCACAGGCTAATGTGCGTGAGGCAGCTATTGTCAATCAGCTCGAGGTATATGGCGTGGATAATATCAAAGAGGTGTTTGATTATTTCAATGGACTGATCGATCTGCAACCCTATGTGCATGATACCCGTGAAGCTTTCCAGGAATCGGTGGGGAAATATCCGTTTGATTTTTCGGATGTGAAAGGACAGCAGAATATCAAACGTGCGCTGGAGATTGCAGCGGCTGGTGGTCACAATGTGATCCTGATTGGTCCACCGGGAGCAGGTAAGACAATGTTGGCAAAACGATTACCTACCATTCTTCCACCGTTGGGATTAAACGAAGCGCTTGAGACCACCAAGATCCATTCCGTAGCCGGTAAGCTGGGACATGGATCATCCTTGGTGACCGGCAGGCCATTTCGTTCACCGCATCATACGATCAGTGACGTGGCGCTGGTAGGTGGCGGATCTAATCCGAGTCCAGGTGAAATATCATTAGCACATAATGGAGTTTTGTTTTTGGATGAGTTGCCTGAATTTAAAAGATCAGTTTTGGAGGTATTACGGCAACCGATGGAGGATCACAAGGTGTCCATCTCACGAGCAAAAATTGCTGTTGATTTTCCGGCCAACTTTATGCTCATCGCTTCGATGAATCCATGTCCGTGCGGCTATTATAATCACCCGGAAAAAGAATGTGTATGTGGACCTGGTATTGTGAAAAAGTATTTGAATAAAATTTCCGGACCGTTATTGGACCGAATTGATCTGCATGTGGAGGTTACGCCCGTCTCGATTGAAGAACTATCTAAGTATGAAATTGAATCTGAAACAAGCGCTACGATTCGGGAGCGTGTGATCAGTGCACGTAAAGTGCAGGAAAAAAGATTTGAAAGTATGGACGGAATCCATAGTAATAATATGATGCCCGCGAATATGGTGCGTGAGATATGTCAGATCGATTCGACCGGTGCGATATTATTAAAGACGGCTATGAAAAAATTGCAATTATCTGCTCGTGCGTATGACCGTATCCTGAAAGTGTCGCGTACGATTGCGGATCTCTCAGGGAGTAAGGATATAGATATTCCGCATCTGGCAGAGGCAATCAATTTCAGAAGTCTGGATCGGGAAGAGTGGGCTGGGTGAAAGCTCTTATCTACTGCAATTAGGGTACTACCTTAAAGCAATATCCTCCATCTTCATAAAAACTGTCTTTGGGGTTAAATAAAAATATTTTATTCCAAAAAGTATCAGGTGATTGTGAAAGGAGATGAATATTGTTACTCTCACCATTATTCATTTCTACCCAAATGTCAACGTTTAAACCTGGGCATCTTCCGGGAAATTTTTGTTCTCCCAAAGGATTAGATCCACATTGCTGTCTTAACAAATAGGTGCCAATTTTTTTAGGGATAAATTGTATTTGGAGATTAAAGGTATCGTTATTGAAATTGTAGCTTCCATCTAGTGCACTAAAATCTTCAGACTCAATGAATAGATGATAGTTGTATTTTTCATTTTCAATGAAATCAAAATATTTGTCAAAAGC
>JANMVA010000435.1:0-7283 GCA_031392195.1 Saprospiraceae bacterium
TGCAGAGGTTGTTACAAATGAGCAAGGTTCTGCTCCGGGTATGTTCTTCAACAGAGACTATAAAATGCTCATTGCAGTTCCGGGTGTGCCACATGAAATGCGTCATTTACATCTGAGAAAATGATTTCGCTCATTCCCGCAGGTCTGCCGGTGGAACATCGCATCATCAGAACGGCAGGTGAAGGAGAAACCGTTCTTGCTGATATGATATCAGATATTGAAGATGGGCTACCGGATGGTATCACACTTGCATATCTGCCATCATTTAGCCAGGTCACATTGAGACTGACTGCCTATGGACATGATCAAAGTCAGATCATGGATGAGCTGGAAGAAAAAATAATTGCCCGTCTGGGCATTCTTGTATATGGAAGAGGTGACTGCACATTATCAAGAACGATCGGTGACATGCTGCGCAGTCGTGGTGAGACGATCGGTATCGCAGAGAGTTGTACGGGTGGATATTTATCACATCTGATCACATCCGTATCCGGATCATCCGATTACTTCATTGGTTCTGTCGTACCGTATGCATACAGGATGAAAACATCTGAGTTGAATATCAGTGAAGAAAAACTGTTACAATATGGTGCCGTGAGTCAGGAAGTTGTTACAGCCATGGCGGAAAATGTCAGGACAAAATTAGGTGTGACATGGTCGATTGCTTCAAGTGGTATTGCAGGACCAACCGGTGGCACTCCTGAAAAACCTGTTGGTACGATCTGGATAGCTTGTGCAGGACCTACCGGAACTGAAGCACGTTTGTTGATGATGACAAAAGACCGCCTGAGTAATATTGAATATACTTCTGCGGCTGCGTTGGTGCTGTTGAGGAAGTGTATTTTAGGGATAGGGGAAGATGATTAGGCAGGGAGCATGGAGCATGGAGTGTGTGCGGGGCTTCGCCTCGCCTCTGAAACAACAAAAGCATGTCGTAGCATAGCGAAGATCCCGCCATTGCTTCAGCAATGTTGCGGGACTGCCTGGAGCATGGAGTGATTGCTATTTCGCTTTGCGAATTAGCCCCTTTCTCACTACGTCTCTAATCTTTTTTAAAATAATTTAAGTTTTACGGTAACGTTTCGCATCCTCGATACATATGGTTTAAGATTAATTCACCTTAAATCTTATGTTATGGCTAAGTACTTCCGATTTGAAGACCTGGATATTTGGAAGGAAGCAATTCAGATCTCAATAATTCTACTCGATATTGCTGATGAATTAGAAGAAAAGAAACTGTGGAGATTCACAGACCAGCTACGGGGCGTAAGTTTAAGCGTACCAAATAATATTGCTGAAAGCTCTGGCTCAGAATTAGTGAAGGACCAAAGAAAATCTTTGAGAGTTGCGAAAAAAGAAGGTTTTGAGGCTGCAAATATTCTTGTCATCCTCGAAATCAGAAATCTGATTTCAAAAGAACTCAAAGAATCATTGTTTTCCCGTCTTTCAATTTTATGCAGAAGAATTCAGGCCTATTCAGATTCGCTTGTTAGATAGGAAAGGATACCTGCCATTATTTTTTGAGCAGCGCTCAATAAATTCATGTTTAAGAAGCGAGGCGAAGCCTCGCACACACTCCATGCCCTCCCGCAACATTGCAGAAACAATGGCGGGATCTTCGCTACGCTACGACATGCTTTTGATATTTCTGAGGCGAGGCGAAGCCCCGCTGACACTCCATGCCCCATGCCCCATGCTCCATGCCTATTACCAGCCCATGCGCTCAGCAAGGCTGGTAATATGAGCAAGATGATGCTGACTATGCCACGCATACATCATCGCCGTTTGTTTCAGTGACATTTTTCTGTTGTGTTCAGGATGAATGAAGATCAGATCCCAATCGGAAGGAGACATATGTTCCATGAGGTATATCCAACGAATGTGAATATTGGTGATCAATGCGAGTGAAACAGCGGGTTCAAGGGAAAGACTATCGCGTAACATCGCCCATCGTGTCTGATCATAGGGTTTGATGGTCGGCGAATCTTCTGTCAAAGCAAGCTTAAACCGGAAATACCCATTCATGTGACTATCGGCTACATGATGGACTACTTGCCTCACAGTCCAACCTTCAGGACGATACGTTGTTTCGAGCTGTACCTGGCTGAGGGGCTCAATGGTCTTTTGAAATTTTTCAGGGGCAACCCTAATTATTTCCACCGCATTTGCAATTTCATCAGTTGAAGCATCATTGGGCCAGGGAAAGTGGCCAATGGGGTATTTAAGATTTTCAATTGCTACATCCATAAGGGAAAGTTAGCTATTTCGTGTCTTTCAATTGAGTGATATTTAGGCGCAGCAAACTACCGCGGGAGGCCGTTTTTTATAAAAGAATTGTCTGTCGCTGGCTGAAGCTGCCGGAATTTTACGATATTTCATACTAATTATGAGTCTATCAATCAGCCTGGAGAAACAAGAACGGGACTTCATTGAAGCCTGCATTGCCAAGGAAAGGTGGGCACAGAAGCGGCTTTATGAGGAAAATTACAGCCTTCTCATGGGCGTCTGTCTCCGGTATTCAAGCAATCAGGATGATGCCCTGGACATCCTTCACGAAGGATTTATCAAAATCCTCAATAACATCCACAAATACCAACCCGGCACCTCGCTCATTGCATGGATGCGCAGGATCATCGTCAACACGGCGATCGATTACTACCGCATGCAATCACGACGCCGCACGGATGACCTCGAGACTGCTTACAATGTGCAATCATCAGAACCCGATGCCCTCAGCAAGCTGACTGTTCAGGAAATCGTCAAATGCATACAGCGCTTATCCCCCGCTTATCGTTCTGTGTTTAATCTTTATGTAGTAGAGGGGTTTTCACACAAGGAAATCGCCGAAATTCTCGAAATCACCGAAAGCACAAGCAGATCCAACCTGGTGAAAGCCCGTTCAAAACTTAAAGACTTCCTTGCCGTCACAACAGGAAAAAATGGATAACAACGAGTGGGATGATAGTTTGAAAAACCTTCTGGGCAATCATCAGCCTGAAGGCATGCAACCCGACTGGGATGCATTCTCCGACTATTTGCGTGAACATGATTTTCTCGAAGAACTTGGTGAAGACGCCGACTTCGATGAAAATCTCCGCCATGCACTTTCTTCCTACGAAGCCCCCGGCCAAATCGAAGGCTGGAATCGAATTGAATCCACATTGACAGATGACGCCTTGTTTGATGAGGTAGTTCGCGACCGCATTCATCAATTCAAACCTCACTACGATCCAAGGACCTGGCCTTTACTTCTATCCAGAATATCAGGCGTAGGTTACCTGAGGGCAAAATTGATCGCCTTCAAAGTAGTCGAAGTGGCAGCAGTCTTCCTGCTCCTATTTACGGTGGTCAAAATGGGACAGATGGGCAAATTGCCATTCGACACCCCACTCTATGAAAGAAGCAGCAATCAGCAAGAATCAATGGAAGTGATTCCGGGTGACAGAACAGATAATTCCAGGAATACACAAAACGATGTTGTCATCATCCCTTCATCATCTGAACTCCAAACATCAGCCGCAAACAATACTGAAGCTGATCATTCAGAAAAGCATTTGAGTTCAATCGCAAAAAGAAATTCAGTCTCTGCTCGCAGGACAAATCAAATTAATCAAGCCAACACACAAAAGACTTTAACAGCTGCAACTTCATCTAATGTGGATGATGCCATTTCATCTTCAAATGAAATAGAAGCGATCAATACCGGTGAGATTTCTCATACCAACCTCAGTACAAGCTCAATTCCGGTTGAGATAATTTCAGTTCCAACTACTAACAGTCACGACGCATTTATTGGGCCTGTTCAGGCAACTATGAATAATGGTCTGACGATACATGAATTGGATTTGTCGGGCATTGATGATGGTACTATTGCATCCTCCATTCATGATATAGCGATTGCAGATTTCATGACTACTTCAGTCTCCCCTGTTGAATGGAATGATCACCTCTATCTTCCGAAACCGAAATACGTAAAGAAAAAAGTTGGTACGTACACAGAGTTTGGCATTATCGGACAGATAGACTACAACCGTATGCAGATGCCGGAGGACAAAGTATATAGCTTGGGAAAACAAGTAGTCTTTCCTGAAAAAGGTTTGCGGAACACAAGCGTAGGTAGCGGATTCACAATTGCCATAGGTCATCCGCGGTGGGCGATTGAGACAGGGCTGATCTATAGCTCGAAAAAATTTAAACCCGGTCGTGAAGTAGTCGTCGGAAATGCAATTGACAATAGCACCGTAGAGTTTCAAACGATGGGCTTGCAATTGGTTTCCCTTCCTCTTCAATTTCGATATCGCATTGATCATAAAGGACCATTTCGCTTTTATTCACTTGCAGGATTTGGCTTGCACCTGATCACAAAATCAGATATTGAAGTTCCTGTCAAATATGATTTTGCCTCAGCCGCTGCGGGTGTCGATCCAAACAAAGATCCACACTTTTCACCTCTCACACAGGACGCAAGACGTATCAGCGAACATATCCGTGATGGCGCGCCCTTCAGCACAAAAAGTTTTCTTTCCCTCAACGCAGGCCTTGGTTGTGAGTACAGCCTGAGTGGACAAAAGACACTCTTCCTGCAGACCGCAGCTCAATACCAGCTTCCCAACGTGAAGTTCAGTAACAACAACGGGAAGAATATCCGCAGCGTCTCCATCCAGGGAGGTGTCAGGATGCCTATAGGGAAATAGCAGGGGGCATGGAGCATGGAGTAATATGCGGGGCTTCGCCTCGCCTCTGAAATAGCAAAAACAAGTCGTAGCGCAGTGAAGATCCTTCTATTGATTCATCAATGAGGTGGGAAAGCATGAAGTAGTGTGCGGGGCTCGCCCCCGCCTCCGAAATACCAAAAGGCAGGGAGCATGGAGTAATGTGCGAGCCTTCGCCTCGCCTCTGAAATGTCAAAACATGTCTTAGCCTATCGAAAGTCCAACCGATAGGTCATTCCATCATTACATCACCACATCAGCACATCAGCACATCAGCACATGCTTCGACAAGCTTGACTCATCCTCATGCTTCAGCAACCTCTATCAATTAGATAAGCACTATCTATTAATAGACCACCGTTAATTCCCTGCCTTGTAAGGTCAATGGTAATTGCCGACATTTGCCAGCCAGCAAAAAATATATGATGATGAATAGCAAGATCGTTTGGTTTCTCCTGTCTGCATGGATGATCGTATTGATCCCGCAAGCTGATGCCCAGCGGAAAATTACGATCGATGATCTGTGGTCAAATGGCGTATACAGGTCCAAAGGAGTACCCGGGTTCCGGTTTATGAATGACGGCCGGCATTATACTTCTCAAAAAGGAAATTATATCCTGCGGTATGATTTCACGACCGGCGAACTTGTCGACACCATCCTGGATGTCAATCTCCTCAATCTGCCCGGTGATGACAAGCAAATCGATGGTTATTCCTTTAGTGATGATGAAAACCAAATCCTCCTGACCGCAGGCACAGAAGGCATCTATCGATATTCATCCAAAGAATGGACCTACATCTACAACCGTTCAACTAAAAAATTGGAGAGCCTCCATGAAGGCACGAAACAAATGCACGCAACTTTTTCACCTGATGGAAAAAAAGTTGGCTTTGTCGTCGATAATGATTTGTACTACAAAGACCTTGCATCTGGCAAAGAACACCGCGTCACTACGGATGGTGAAATCAATAAGATCATCAATGGCAATTGTGATTGGGTGTATGAAGAAGAGTTTTCTTTTACCAAAGCATTTCAATGGTCACCAGATAGCAGACGCCTGGCTTATTACCGATTTGATGAAAGCAATGTGAAGGATTTTTCGATGACGTATTATACCGGTGAACTCTACCCTGAAGAAAACACATTTAAATACCCGAAGGTCGGAATGGAGAATTCAAAGGTCAGCATTCATCTATACGATACACAAACATCGAAAAGTACAAATGTCGACCGCACCAGTGATGATGATGGATATATCCCACGTATCAAATGGACAAAGAATCCTTCCAAACTGTGTGTCTTCTGGATGAACCGTCATCAAAACCACCTGGAATTATTATTAGCTGATGTCAATACGGGGAAAACTTCATTGATGCTCGAAGAAGAAAATAAATACTACATCGACATCCACGATAATCTGACTTTCCTGTCTGAAGATGATTGCTTTGTCTGGACCAGTGAGAAAGATGGGTTTAATCACATCTATCTCTATGGCCTGGATGGCTCGCTGAAAAAACAATTGACCTCCGGATCATGGGATGTAATGAATTTCTATGGCGTAGATGAGAAAAATAAAACGGTATACTATCAGGCCGCTGCAAAATCACCGATGGAACGAGAAGTCTATAGCGTGGATCTGAAAGGCCAGAATCAAAAAATGATTACGGACAAAGGTGGGATGAACAATGTGCAGTTTTCCACCACCTTTGATCATTATACCTGGACACATTCGGACATCAATACAGCAGCTACCATATCTGTGTATGATCGCAAAGGAAAATTGGTCCGCATACTGGAAGACAATGCCAATGTGCGGAAGCTGCAGGAAGAGTGCCAGGTGCAACCTGTTGAATTTTATTCCTTCAACACTTCTGAAGGTGTTCAGCTCAATGGATACCAGATCAAGCCATACAATTTTGATCCTGCCAAAAAATATCCTGTGCTGATGTTTCTGTATGGAGGCCCCGGCTCGCAGGAAGTATTGGATGAATGGATGGGTACGTATTACTGGTGGTTTCAATCCTTAGCCCAACAAGGCTATGTCATTTCATGTGTAGATAATCGCGGTACCGGTGGCCGTGGTGAAGAATTTAAAAAGATGACTTACCTGCAATTGGGTCACTATGAAACAATCGATCAGATCGAGGCAGCTAAATATCTCGGCAAACAATCCTATGTCGACCCATCCCGCATTGGGATCTTTGGATGGAGTTACGGCGGCTATATGTCATCACTCTGTATCCTGAAAGGAAATGATGTATTTAATTCTGCGATTGCAGTTGCACCGGTGACCAACTGGAAATGGTATGACACGATTTATACGGAGCGCTTCATGCGGGATGAGAAAGAAAATTCCAAAGGGTATGAAAATAATTCACCCGTCAATTTTGCTGACCGCCTGAAAGGAAATTACCTGTTAGTACATGGTCTGACGGATGATAATGTGCACTTCCAGCATTCAGCTGAAATGTCCAATGCATTGATCCGGGCGAATAAACAGTTTGATACTTATATGTATCCGAACCGCAACCATGGGATCTATGGAGATAATGCGACAAGACACCTTTACA